>JABDRA010000681.1 GCA_013041995.1 Anderseniella sp.
CGCATGACTATAGCTGCCGAAGCTGCGGGCGTGAGCCTCACGCGCCTGAAAGAATTTCACGCCCGCTCCGTGGCCTCTATAGGCAGGCAGCAGCAGGCTTTCAGCGAAATAGAAAATTTTCGACGTGTCAAAGCCGGCACGCTCAAATGGCCCGCGAAATTCCGCTGCCTCGCCTGCCATGGGGGCTGCTGTTGCGGCTCCGACAATTGTATCACCATCAAATGCGGCGGCCAGAAAAGCCCGGTCTGCATGCCTGAACCGGCTAAGATAGCCTGCCTCATAGGCCAGATCACCGTCATACAGATACGGCCATGCCCGAAACACCTTGATGCGAAGGTCAGCAAGTGCGGGAATTGCCGCATTGAAGGCAGGCCCGGCAAGCGGTCTTACGTCCACGCTCATCAGCTAGCTGACCACCTGCCGGGTCCATTCAGGCAGGCTGTAATGGGTGGACACGCGGGTGATCTTGCCGTCCTTGATCTCAAAGAATGCCCCGACGGTCAGCCTGTAGGTCTGGCCGGCGGCAGGCGGCAGGCCTTCGTCGGTTGCAAGATACCTGCCCTTGAGTTTGAATTCGGCCGCAGCGCGGGCCCCGTCGGTCGACGTCATCACCGCGATATCTGACAATTGCTCGTGATAACACTTGTGCATGTGCGCCAGAAATTCTGCAAAGCGCTTCTCGCCCTTGCGCCGTTCTCCCTGGCTTACATCATGCACAAATCCTGTCCCGAGACAGTCCAGCATGGTCTCGGTGTCCTGCGCATTGAAGGCGGCGTAGTAACGGGTGATGAGTTTGCGGGTTGCTGCTGCGGTCATAAGGAAGGTGCCCTCGGGTTTCGAATTTGTTGCTTGCTGCGCGTCATAGCAGTGGCGCTCAAACCGGGGCAAGCCGGATTTATTTATGATCGGAAGCATTTCACTGCAGGCGGTCTCCCGGCACATCGCAAGTTCAGCATGCAGCAACGATTCCTGGACGGTTTGTCCGCACAAGAAAAAAGGCCGGGCAAACTGCCCGACCTTGTATGAATGATTGAAATTTCCTGCAGTCTCGAACCCGACTGCAATCGCGTCAATTGTCCAGGAAGCTCCGCAATCTGCGGGATCTGCTTGGATGCTTCAGTTTCCTGAGTGCCTTGGCTTCAATCTGGCGAATACGTTCGCGCGTCACCGAGAACTGCTGACCAACTTCTTCCAGCGTGTGGTCGGTGTTCATGCCAATGCCGAAGCGCATGCGCAACACACGTTCTTCGCGCGGTGTCAGTGAGGCCAGCACGCGGGTCGTCGTTTCGCGCAGGTTTGCCTGAATGGCCGCGTCAATCGGCAAAATGGCGTTCTTGTCTTCGATGAAGTCGCCCAGATGCGAGTCTTCTTCATCACCAACCGGTGTTTCAAGAGAGATCGGTTCCTTGGCGATCTTCATCACCTTGCGAACCTTCTCCAGCGGCATCGACAGCTTTTCAGCCAACTCTTCCGGCGTCGGCTCACGACCAATTTCATGCATCATCTGGCGCGATGTCCGCACGATCTTGTTGATCGTTTCGATCATGTGCACCGGAATACGGATGGTGCGGGCCTGGTCGGCAATCGACCGGGTGATCGCCTGCCTGATCCACCAGGTGGCGTAGGTCGAGAACTTGTAACCGCGGCGGTATTCAAACTTGTCGACCGCTTTCATCAGGCCAATATTGCCTTCCTGGATAAGATCAAGGAACTGCAGGCCGCGATTGGTGTACTTCTTGGCAATCGAAATCACCAGGCGCAGATTGGCTTCCACCATTTCCTTCTTGGCGATGCGTGCTTCGCGTTCGCCCTTCTGCACCGCGTGCACGATGCGCCGGAATTCAGGAATCTGCAGGCCCGTATCAGATGCGAGTGAATGGATTTCCTCGCGGATATCCTTGATCGTGTCCTTCTCCTTGGCCACGAAGTCCTTCCAGCCGTGCTTGGACAGCCGGGAGATACGCCGCAGCCAGTTGGCATCAAGCTCTTCACCCTGATATTCCTCAAGGAAGATCTTGCGTGGCACCTTGTGGCTCTCAGCCAGACGCAACAGCCGGCCTTCCAGGGAGATCAAACGGCGGTTGATATCATAGAGTTGCTCAACAAGCGCTTCGATACGTGCCGCATTAAGAGCCAGGGACTTCACGTCCTCGATGATCTCTTCGCGCAGTTTGCGATAGCGGCGTCCCTGCGACGGAGACAGTGCGGTCTTCTCGGACACTTCCTGATCCTGCAGCTTACGCAGGGATTTATATGTCTTGGCGATGCGGTCGAAGGTTTCAAGAACGTGTGGCTTCAGTTCTGCTTCCATTGCGGCAAGCGATACATTTGCCTCTTCATCCTCATCATCATCGTCATCGTCATCGTCTGGTTGTTCAGCGGGCTCAAAGTCGTCAGCCGATAACACGTCATCACCGCCACCGCGGCGTGACCGCGACTTGGCACGCATTTCTTCAGCGGCTTTTTCACGCTTGTCAGCTTCCGCTTTGCGGGCTTCTTTCTCCTTGCGCTCACGCTCTTCCGGCGTTGGCGCTTCAACCTTCTTGGCATCCGGCCCTGCATAGGTGGCTTCAAGGTCGATGATGTCACGCAGCAGGATTTTGCCTTCGTTCAGTTCATCGCGCCAAATAATAATGGCCTGGAACGACAACGGGCTTTCGCACAGTCCGGAGATCATCGCCTCGCGGCCGGCCTCAATGCGTTTGGCAATGGCGATCTCGCCCTCGCGCGACAACAGCTCAACCGTACCCATTTCACGCAGATACATGCGGACCGGATCGTCGGTACGATCAGCCGACGCAGGCGTGTTGGATGCCGTCTTGGCGATACCGGTCTGTGCGGTCGCGGCAACCTCGGTGGTGTCTTCGGTTTCTTCTTCCGTCTCGACCACGTTGATGCCCATATCGGTTAACATCGCCATGATGTCTTCGATCTGTTCAGACGATGTGTCGTCGGACGGCAATACTTCGTTCAGCTCGTCATAGGTCACAAACCCGCGTTGCTTGGCGAGTTTGATCATCCGCTTTACAGCAGCATTGCTAAGATCAAGTACCGGTCCGTCGGCGACGGCTTCAGCTGTCTCTGTGTCGTCAGCTGATTTACCGGCTGCCGCATTCTTAGCGGGTGCTGCTGCGCTGCGTGCCTGTGCTTTGGCCATGCGTGTACGCTCACTTTTCTGTTTCGCGCTGTGCCAGTTCTCTTTAGGAAGAGATGTCACAGCCCCATTGATTCGCTCGTTCGGTTTGCATGTCTTTATGCGCGATACCGCGTTAAACATGCCTTAATCATGTTTGGCCTGCCGCAACGGCCGTTTATATTGCCTCGTTCGAACCTTCATCGGAGCTGGTCAAACCGGGCCGGAATGGCTACTGATCTAACCGGCAGGATTTACCGTTCGTCCGGAAGCCTCTCCATATCCATCAATCATCGCCTCCGCTCCTGCCATGGAATTCAATTGATCTCTCACCTCGTTGAGATGATTGAGATTTTCTTCCGTAGGGTCTTCGGCAAGGCGCATTTCTGCGCGTTTGAGTTCCTTTTCCAGCGTCACCAGTTTCCGGTTCATCACCACCAACTGCATCAAGCCGGTTCGAGCATCTGCGTCCGCAGCGTCGGCACCGGCAAACCAGCAATCATGATGCCGTGCCTGGGTATCGAGTGCATCAAGAACTGCGCCCATCCCGGTTTGGATTAAGT
>JABDRA010000682.1 GCA_013041995.1 Anderseniella sp.
CTTTAGGATAGCCTTTACAATCCTGATTATTCTGCCCCATGTTTAACAATTACGCGGGGGAGTAGAGACGTTTACGGTAGTGAGCAAAATTACAAATGGGATTTGCAACATGAAAAAATTCAAAAGCCTGGCCCTGGCAGCCCTTGCTGTGGCTGTGATGAGCGGCAGTGCGTTTGCCGCAGATTGGTCAAAAATCCGGGTTGGTACCGAAGGTGCCTACAAGCCGTTCAATTACATTGATTCCAATGGCGAGTTGCAGGGCTTTGACGTTGAAATCGCCAAGGCGCTGTGCGCTGAAATGAAGTCGGAGTGCAGTTTTGTTGCCCAGGACTGGGATGGAATTATCCCGGCTTTGCTGGCCAAGAAGTATGATGTGATCATCGCCTCGATGTCGATCACCGACGAGCGCATGAAGAAGGTTGATTTCACCGACAAATACTACAATACGCCAGCCAAATTTGTCGCCAAAAAGGGCTCCGGCATGTCGGACACAAGTCCGGCAGGCCTGAAGGGCAAAACATTGGGTGCGCAGTCCTCAACCACGCATTCAACCTACCTTGAGGACAACTACAAGGATTCCACTGTCAAGCTTTATGCCACGCAGGATGAAGCCAATGCCGATCTGGCCGCAGGGCGTCTTGATGCAGTCCTGGCCGACAGTGTTGTCATTCTCGCCTGGCTCGGTGGTGATGGATCGTGCTGTGAACACATTGGTGAAACCCACAATGATCCCAAGTGGTTCGGCCTTGGTGCCGGCATGGCGGTGCGCAAGGGCGAAGATGAATTGAAGGCCAAGCTGAATACAGCTTTGGCGACAATTCTCGAAAACGGGACCTATAAGAAAATCAACGATAAATACTTCCCGTTCTCGGTTTACTGATAAGTCAGTTTCATCTGCTATACATTGACGCCCGTCGTGCTACAGTCACGGCGGGCTGTTTTTTTGTAAGGGTGAGCTATCGGTCATATGATGGACCTGATCACACAACTGGCCTGGGGGCCAACCGGGTGGGGTGATGAACTTGCCGCCGGCACCTTACTGACAGTCAGCCTTGCGCTGGCAACTCTGCCATTTGGTCTGGCCATCGGCCTGCTGGTCGCAGTGGCCAAGACTTCCGGCGACAAATCGCTGCAAACAGCGGCCAACATCTACACGACCATTTTTCGCGGATTACCGGAGCTTTTAACCCTGCTCATCGTCTATTATGGCGGTCAGATTGTCTTGCAACGTATATTTGCCTTGTTCACCGACGCCTATGTCGAGGTCAACGGATTTGTTGCCGGCATGGTGGCTTTGGGATTAGTTTTCTCGGCATTTTCCAGTGAGGTGTTCGCTTCCGCATTTAAGGGAATTCCTGCTGGACAACCCGAAGCGGCGCAAGCGCTGGGCATGACACGGTGGCAGGCTTTTCGACTGGTTACTCTGCCGCAACTGATCAGATTGTCGATTGGCGGCTTGAGCAATTTGTGGCTGATCCTGCTCAAGGAAACCTCGCTGGTTTCGGTAATCGCCCTTAATGATTTGTTACGAAACACCAACGTTGCGGTGGGATCGACCAAACAGCCATTGTTCTTTTACTCTGTGGCACTGCTGATCTATCTGGTGCTCTCGCTCATATCAGCCAAAGGCCTGGGCGCGGTTGAAGACCATGTCAAACGCGGGGAGCAACGCACGGCATGAGCGATACAACTGTTCAGATAATAGAAGCCAGAAATCCGCCGCCTGAAGCCCTTCGCAAGTGGACTCTGTCACGCATTGTCGGGACGGCGCTGTGCGGCGTTTGGATTGCGCTTGGAGCAGGTCTGGCCTGGTCGCTCTATTCCTCCTTCGATCCGGATGTTTTCTTCAAGTACATACCCAAAATGGCTGAAGGACTTATCATCACGGTCAAACTGGTGGTGTTTTCGATTTTCTTCGGTGGGCTGCTGGCCATTCCAATGGCACTGGCGCGCATGTCCAAATCGGAAATCGTCCGGGCATGTGCGTTTGGTTATGTGTATTTTTTCAGGGGCACACCGCTGCTGGGGCAGATGTTCCTGATGTATTACGGTGCCGGGCAGTTTGTAGACCAGTTACAGTCGCTGGGCCTGTGGTGGTTCTTTAAAGACGCCTACAATTGTGTGTTGCTGACCTTCGTCCTCAACACCACGGCTTACCAGGCCGAGATATACAAGACGGCCATTGAATCCATTCCGCGCGGCCAGCGTGAAGCTGCTGAATCCATGGGCCTGAAGAAGGGCGTGACGTTCTGGAAGGTTATTTTTCCGCAAGCCATGATCACAGCGTTGAGGCCACTGGGCAACGAGATCATCCTGATGATCAAAGGCTCTGCGGTTGCCAGCCTGGTGACTGTGTTTGACCTGATGGGCGCCACAAAACTGGCGTTCTCCCGCACCTTCGACTTCAATGTCTATATATGGGCGGCGATTATCTATTTCTCCATCGTGGAAACACTCCGCAGAACGTGGGACTGGGTGGAAATCCGCCTGACCAGGCACCTGGTGCGATAGTTAATCGGCAATCTGCAACATCCGTTTCATGATTTTCCGCAGCCGGGTTCGCAGCTTTTCCGGAAGCTTAATCTGTAATGCCCATCGTCAGGTTCTTGCTCTTCCAGTCAATTGGTGAAAACATGATGCCTGCAGACTAAATCAGGCAGAGATCGGTATCCCGGTCGATCCATTCATAACGCCCGGGATTTCGCGTCATGCGATTGAGCGGAGGTTATTGACTAATGGAAGCATCCCCCCGTAGCAGACCGTCAGGGCCCAAGTGCGCAGCACTGATCGGGCCCATGTCGAGCGGCAAGACAACACTTCTGGAAGCGATACTCGCCCGCACCGGTGCCATACTGCGGCAGAACACTGTCGCTTCGGGCAATATGGTCGGGTTCGGGTCGCCGGAAGCCCGCGCGCACGGCATGAGCGTTGAAGCAACTGTTGCCACCGTATCCAACCAGGGCGACAGCCTGACCCTGATAGACTGTCCGGGCTCGGTGGAGTACGCTTATGAGGCAGAACCGGTCCTGAGGTTTTGTGACTTTGCCATTGTTGTGGTTGAGGCGGATGAAAAGAAACTGCCGGCCCTGCAACTGACATTGAGGCGGCTGGATGAGATCGGCTTGCCGCGTGTGCTGTTCCTGAACAAGATAGACAAGGCGGCAGGCTCGGTTCAGCAAACCCTGCAGATGCTGCAGACGGCTAGTGAAAACCCCTTGTTGCTGCGTCAGATTCCGATCTGGAAAGACGGGGCGGTCACAGGGTGTATCGACCTTGCCCTGGAGCGGGCCTACACCTACCGGCCGCATGCCGAAGCGAAAGTCTCCGAGGTGGGTGATGAAGACCGGTCGCGTGAGGAAGATGCCCGGTTTGCCATGCTGGAGACACTGGCTGACCATGACGATGTTCTGATGGAGCAGTTGCTGGAAGATATCTCGCCGCCGATGGACGTGGTGCTGCAGGACCTGACGGCGGAACTCCACGATGGCTGGATCACGCCGGTCCTGTTTGGCTCTGCGGACAACGGCTCCGGCATTCTGCGATTGTTGAAAACCATTCGCCACGACGCGCCGGACTATAGTTCGACCCGTGAGCGGCTGGATATCCCGGAAACTGGCGACGCGGTAGCCGGGGTCATCAAGACCATCCACACATCGCACTCAGGCAAATTGTCGGTGGTCCGCGTGCTCAGGGGCAAGCTCGGCGATGGGGACCATCTGGCAGATGAAAACCACAACAACCTCAAGGCGTCCGGCATACACACCCTGCTCGGCCGCGAGACCAGCAAGGTGTCATCGGCCGGAACCGGTGAGACTGTTGCACTCGGCAAGCTCGACACCGTTGCGACCGGCTCTGTCCTGTATGCAGACAAATCCACTCCGCCGGACATAGCCCCGCTGATGCCGCCACAGTCATTGTACGCTGTCGGCATCAGACCGGCGGACCGGCGTGACGAGGTGAAACTGTCTACAGCGCTTTCCCGGCTGGTGGATGAAGACCCGTCGATCCGGGTCGAGCACAGTCAGCAGGCTTCTGAAACCGTCCTGCACGGATCGGGAGAGATGCACTTGCGGATTGCTGTCGAGCGGTTGGAGAGCCGCTCCCAGATTACCATCCACACCCATGCTCCCGACGTCGGCTATCAGGAGACTATTACCAAATCGGTTACCCAGCGCGGGCGTCACAAAAAGCAATCCGGTGGTCACGGCCAGTATGGTGATGTGGTGCTGGAAATAAAACCACGCAAGCCAGGCTCCGGATTTGAGTTCACCAACTCCATTGTCGGCGGCGCTGTGCCGAAGCAGTTCATCGGTTCTGTGGAGGCCGGTGTCCGTGACTATCTCGGGCGCGGTCCCTTGGGGTTTCCGGTTGTCGATGTGGCGGTTAACCTGGCGGACGGATCGTATCACAACGTGGACTCGTCGGACATGGCCTTCCAGCTGGCCGGTAATCTTGCCATGCGTGAAGGCATGCCGCAGTGCGGCCCGGTGCTGCTGGAGCCGATCATGAAAGTGTCCATTCAAGCGCCGTCTGAAGCCATTGCCAGCATCACGACGATGGTGCCGCAAAGGCGTGGCCAGCTGTTGGGATTTGAGCCGCGCGAAGGCTGGCCCGGTTGGGATACGGTGCAGGCGTTGATCCCCAAATCCACCCTGTCGGACATGATCATTGAGCTG
>JABDRA010000683.1 GCA_013041995.1 Anderseniella sp.
GACCATCGTGCTCGGCAACATCCTGGCGATCACGCCGTGAGACCTGGTGCAACTGGTTATTATCTGCGGTGTCTCCATGACCGTGCTTTGCCTCAAATGGAAAGACCTGATGGTCACGTTTTTTGACGAGGACCACGCCCGGTCGGTCGGCCTGAACACAACAGCTCTCAGACTGGTGTTCTTCACCCTGCTTGCTGCGTGCACAGTGGCTGCGCTGCAGACCGTGGGGCGTTCCTGGTGATAGCCATGGTCGTGACACCGGGTGCCACTGCCTATCTGCTGACTGACCGGTTTTCCCGGCTGATCATGCTGTCGGTCTCAATTGGAGCGGTTACCAGCTTCCTGGGTGCCTATTTCAGTTACTTCCTCAATGGGGCAACCGGCGGGATCATCGTGATCCTGATGACGGCTGTGTTCCTGGTCGCGTTCTTCCTGGCTCCCAAACACGGCATGCTGGCAGCCCGCGCCAAGGCGCGCGCCGCCCTGGAGACAAGGCCATGACGGCAATCGCAGAATGGGTCATGCAGCCGTTTGCCTTCGAATTCATGCAGAAGGCGTTCATCATCACATTCCTTTTGTCTGTGCCGATGGCGGTGCTGTCATGCTTCCTGGTGCTAAAGGGCTGGTCGTTGATGGGGGACGCCATTTCACACGCTGTGCTGCCCGGTATCGTACTGGCCTACATCATCGGTGCGCCCCTGGCCGCCGGCGCATTCGCAGCCGGCATGGCGTGTGCGCTGGCAACCGGATTCCTGGACCGCAATTCCAGAATCAAGCAGGACACCGTAATGGGCGTGGTGTTTTCAGGCATGTTCGGATTGGGCCTGGTGATGTATGTCGCCATACAAACCGAGGTGCATCTCGACCACATATTGTTCGGCAACATTCTCGGGCTGGCCTGGGGCGATGTTGTCGAGACGACCATCATCTCGATCATCTGTACCCTGGGGCTTGCTGTGTGGCGCAAGGACCTGTTGCTGCACGCATTTGATGCCCAGCATGCCCGCGCCATCGGACTAAAAGTCGGATGGTTGCACTACGGGCTGCTGGCTGCAATCTCGCTGGCCATTGTCGGTGCGCTGAAGGCATCCGGTATCATCCTGGCCATCGCGTTACTGATCGCACCTGGCGCCATTGCCTTCCTGGTGACGCGGAGATTTGAAGCCATGCTGGCCGTCGCCGTCGCCGTTGCGGTTGGCTCAAGCTTCATCGGCGTGTTTGCCAGCTTCCATCTGGATTCAGCCCCGGCCCCGACCATTGTCCTTGTCATGACCGGACTGTTCATCGCCGCCTTTATCCGCCAGCAAATACAGTTTGCCAAGCTCAGCCGGCGCAAGCCCCGGGAAACTGACCCGACAGTCAGGACCGGTTAATCTGAGTGATGGAATTGGCGTAATCGATGCGGGCCTGCACTTCCACGGCGGCAACGGCGGAGACATTTACCACCGAACGGGTGGTGGCTGCCGGCACCAGCACATGGGCTGTTGCTGCAGCGCCAACGAGGATGGGGCCGATGGGTGTGCCGGCACCGAGTTCCAGTACAAGCTGATAAGCCAGGTTGGCGGCATCCGAGTTCGGAAACATGAACACGTTGGCCTCGCCTTTCAGGGTGGAGCCCGGAAACAACCGCTGGCGCAAGTCTTCGTTCAGCGCCGTATTGCCGTGCATCTCGCCGTCAAACTCAAAGTCGGTGCCTTCTTCATGCAGCAGATCCGCGGTGTCACGCATCAGTTGAATCTCGGGCGACTCGGCAGAGCCGAAGCTGGAATTGGCCAACAGCGCTACCTTGGGTTCAACGCCGAAGCGTTTGATGATGCCAGACACCCGCCGGGTCAGTTGCGCCATGTCGGCAGGCGACCGGTCCACATTGCCGTAGGTGTCGGCAAAGAAGTATATGCCACGGTCAAGAATACAGCCCGATATAGCCGCGAAATCCCTGGTCCGCGGTCCCATGCCGATAATCCGGCGGATATGATCGAGATGACTGTAAAACCTGCCCTCAAGACCACAGATCATTGCGTCCGCGTCGCCACGCTTGATGGCCAAAGCTGCAATCACGGTCGAGTTGGTGCGCACCAGTGTTCTGGCCACGTTCATCGGGACACCCTTGCGGCCGGCAATCTCAACCAGGGTATTCACATAATCCAGATAGCGCGGATCGGACTCCGGATTGATCACCTCGACATCGGTGCCGGCCTTGAGATGAAGACCGAAAGACGCTGCACGGCGTTCAATCACGTCAGGACGGCCAATCAGAATTGGAATGGCCCAGCCGTCGGCTTTGGCCAGGGATGCCGCACGCAAGGCACGCTCATCTTCACCTTCGGCATAGATGATGCGCTTGGGGTTCTGTTTGGCCGCCGCAAAGACCGGGCGCATGATCATGCCGGAGCGGAACACAAAGCGGGTCAGGCGTTCGACATAGGCGTCGAAATCCTCGATCGGCCTGGTGGCCACGCCTGACTCCATGGCCGCCCTGGCAACGGCAGGCGCGATGCGCAGGATCAGGCGCTGATCAAACGGGTTGGGGATCAGGCTGTCGGCGCCAAACGACGAGACGCCGCCTTCATAGGCCCGTGCGGCCAGTTCCGAGACCGCTTCGTGGGCCAGCGCTGCGATGGCGTGCGTGGCCGCAATTTTCATTTCCTCGTTGATGGCCGTCGCGCCGACATCCAGCGCACCGCGAAAGATGTATGGGAAGCACAGGACATTGTTGACCTGGTTGGGGAAGTCGGACCGGCCGGTGCAGATCATCGCATCGGGTTTGACCTTGCGGGCTTCATCGGGGTGAATTTCAGGATTGGGGTTGGCCAGCGCCATGATCAGCGGCTTGTCGCCCATCTTTTCGACCATTTCCGGTTTCAGTACACCGCCGGCGGACAGCCCGAGAAACACATCGGCGCCCTCAATAATATCGCCCAAGGTGCGCGCATCGGTTTTCTTGGCGTACGGCGCCATCCACTGATTGATGCCGTCACGACCCTCATAGGCCACACCGTCAATGTCGGAAATCCAGATGTTCTCCGGTCTTGCTCCCATACCGACAACCAGGTTGAGACAGGCCAGTGCAGCAGCGCCGGCTCCAGACGTCACAATCTTGCAGTCTTCCAGTTTCTTGCCGGCGATCTCCAGGCCGTTGACAATGGCGGCAGCGACGATGATTGCCGTGCCGTGCTGGTCATCATGAAACACCGGAATGTTCATGCG
>JABDRA010000684.1 GCA_013041995.1 Anderseniella sp.
ACAAACAAGTGGCAGGTTAAAATGATAATGTCCAAAAAGCAGCTCCACAGCTCTCAAGGCATCAGCCAGATCGTCAGTGTCAAAAGATACAGCTGCATGCCCGCGCAAGTCGTTCATCGACAATCGGTCCCGGCCAAACAGGGGGTGACCGGGTCCGCAAAAGAAACCAAAGAATTCGCGATAGATGATCTGGTATTCCAGCCTGGGCAGTCGCCGGTTGACCAGGCAGATTCCCATACTGGCATTTTGATCATTTACCGTCTGGGCAACGCTGGCACTGGTCTCAACCGCAATCTGGAAAGTGGGAGTTGGATGATCGGCGTGGAACTGGCGCAATGTATCATCAAGTAAAGGAGTGAAAACGTGGCTGGCCATGGCGATACGGACTGAACCGGTAATCTCACCGGCGAACGCGCTTGTCACGGCCTGCAACTGCTCGACACTGCCGTATATCTGCCTGCACTCGCGGTACAGCGCACGCCCGGCAGCCGTAAGCCGGAAAACTCCTCCGCCCCGCTCAAGCAGCCTGGCACCCATCTGGGTCTCGAGCCGTTTCAGGGCCAGGCTGACAGTCGGCTGTCGCAACAACAAGCGTTTTGCCGCTACTGAAATGCCGCCTTCCTCCACGATGACGACAAAGGTGCGCAGCAGGTTCCAGTCCAGCTCGCCAGCAAATCTGTTATCTCGATGATGTTTCATCATACATAGTTTCAATTAATGTGAACCATTAAAAATATCAATTTGGCTAATTTCGGGGCCGCTTGCAATACTCGATCATAAGCACACAGTCCAAAATTGCAGGCGTGTGGATTATGAAGGAGGGATGCAGGTAGTATGGCGCAGGCAACCGACTTCGACAGGCGGCCGTGGATATTGCTTTCGCCGGCCTTGCTGGCGATTACCCTGCTTGTCATCGTGCCCATGTCGTTCATCCTGGTCTATTCGTTCTATGAAAACGTGGACCTGGCCATCGACAAGGTGGCGTTCCAGTTCGGCAACTGGAAAGAAGTGTTTACAGACGGCTACTATCACAATGCCATTTGGAAGACATTCCGTTTATCCCTCATCGTGACTGTACTGGCTGCGGTGTTGGGCTACATTCCAGCCTACTTCATTGCTTCCACAAACTTCCGTCACAAGTGGTTGCTGCTGCTGCTGCTCATCCTGCCGTTTTGGGTCAGCTTCATCATCCGGACGCTGTCATGGATCCATATCATGGGCAATCATGGCGCTATCAACGGCATGCTGATGTGGCTTGGTATCATTGATGCGCCCATATCAATGATGTTCAATGAGTTCGCAGTCATCGTTGGCTTCATACACGTTTTTCTGCCCTACATGATCTTGAACGTTTATGTCAGCCTGGAAGGCATTGACGACAACCTTGTTCCGGCTGCGCGCACGCTGGGCTGTACTGAATGGCAAGCTTTCCGGGAGGTCACGCTGCCGCTTTCATTGCCGGGGCTCGCTGCCGGCTGTCTTCTGGTCTTCGTACTAACCGCTGGAAGCTATGTGACGCCGCTCATTCTCGGCGGGCCGAATGACTTCCTGTTCGGCAACCTCATCTACGACGCCATCATTACCGAGCTGAACTGGCCCATGGGTGCGACCCTGTCATTCACCCTTCTGGTTTTACTGGGTGCCATTGTCATTATCTACAGCCGTTTCATGGGCATGAACCAGATTTACAAGGCATTCGGATGAGAGGGCTTGAAACTTGAATTCCTGGAGCCTCTTGAGGGCCTACACCATCTTCGTCTACGTGTTCATGTTTGCCCCCATTGCGGTGGTCTTGCTGCTGGCATTCAACAGTTCCCAGTTTGGTGGTTTTCCCATCGAGGGGTTTAGCCTGCAATGGTTCGGTAAGCTGCTGGAGAACGAGGCGATCGTGCGCGCCTTCAAGACGTCCATGTTGTTGGGGCTTTTGACATCGTTGATCGCCACGACCCTCGGCATCCTCGCCTCGCTCGCACTGGTTCGCTACCGGTTCCGCGGCAAGGACTGGATCACCACTGTCTTGATATTACCAGTGCTGGTGCCGGAAACCGTGCTTGCTGTCGGCCTGCTTATCTTTCTGCGCTGGCTGTCCATGCCGCGTTCTTTCGCGCTACTGTTGCTTGGCCACACCATTATCGCACTTCCCTTCGTTGTGCTGGTGGTGCAGGCGCGTCTCGTCGGCATTAAAAGGCAATATGAAGAAGCAGCACGCAGTCTCGGCGCCAACCCGCTGCAGGCGTTTTTCCAGATCACCTTGCCACTGCTCATGCCGGCGGTGTTCGCAGGCGCGTTGTTCGCATTCACCATTTCGTTCGACAACATTACAGCGACAATTTTCTGGCGCCCTTCCGGCGTCGAAACGGTGCCGACGCAAATTTTCGGCATGCTGCGTAATTCGGTCAGCCCGGAAATCAACGCACTTGGCTTCGTGATGATTGTTATCACAGTCGGCTTACCACTAATGGCTGGCGGACTTGCCCGCTACTTCGCCCACAAACGGCGCTAGGCAAAAATTCAACAAGGAGGAAGTAAGATGAAAATGAGTTCAACGAAACGCTACGAACGGCTTCAGGAAATGATCGGCAACGAAGACGTTGACCGGCGTACGTTCATGAGCCTGCTTGGCATGGCCGGCCTCGCCGCCGGCGTCAGTGGCGGCATCATGACCGGCATGAGCCGACAGGCAATTGCCGCTGCTACCGAGTTGCATTTTGAAGGCTGGGGCGGCGTTGTATCCGAGGCGCTGCGCAAGCACGCTTTCGCGCCTTATGAAGCCAAAACCGGCAACAAGGTTGTTGACGCAACCTTCGGTGGCGAGGAAGAGGTGCTTACCAAGATAAAGGCAGCGGGTTCCACCGACGGCCACAATATCCTGCATTCGTCGGGGGTGAGCTGGTACAAGCGCTGGGTCGACAACGGTTACGCCAGCGAACTGAATGAAGCCAACATTCCCAACCTGGTCAACGTGATGGACGCCATCATCAAACCGTTCCGCGCCGTCACGCCAGGTAAATTGTCAGCCGTGCCCTACGACTACGGCACCACAGGCATCGCCTACAATACCAAGCATGTCTCGAAAGAGGATGCTGAGAAGATGGGCGCTGAACTGTTGCTGAAGAAAGACCTCAAAGGCAAAATCGGCGGCTGGGGCGGCGACTGGGCCAACCGTGCCTGGTACGGCGCTCTCCAGTCGGGACAGGACCCCAACGATATCAAGGATTGGGACGCTGTCTGGGACAAGGCGCGTGAACACCGGGCGCTGGTTGTGAAGTACTGGTCTTCCGGCGCTGAATTGATGGACTTGCTGGCCAAGGAGGAGATTTACGTCACCGAGGCCTGGTCGGGCCGTGTCGCTGCGCTTCAGGCCCAGGGCCATCCAATCGGCTATGTCGATCCGAAGAAAGGTCTTGCTTGGATGGAAAGCATGTTCGTGCTGAAAGGCTCACCCATGGCCGAGGCGGAAGAATTGCTCAACTTCATGCTCGATCCGAAGACTGCCATTGCCGTTGCCGAGGGTCAGAAATATCCACCGTCACTGGATCCCACCAAGGTGAAGATGACCGACATCATCAACGGCCTGCCCGCATTTGACCCGACCGGCAAGCTTGAAGGGCTGGTGTTCCGCGATCCGTCAAAGTGGAACCCGCATGAGAAAGAGCAGAAGAAGATGTGGAACCGCGTCAAGAAAGGCGCCTGACCTGCCACGCAAGGCAGCAATGCAATGGCGGGCCGCCCTGCATCAAATGGCGGCCCGCCTACCTTTCACGGAGGCACCATGGCGGAAGTTAGATTGAAGGCCATCAGCAAGTCGTTTGGGCCCGTTGTGGCCGTCAAACAGGCTGACATAACCTTCCAGGAGGGTTCCTTCACCACACTGCTTGGCCCGTCCGGCTGTGGCAAAACCACACTGCTGCGCATGATCGCAGGGCTGGAAAAACCGACCAGCGGCGATATCGAGATCGCCGGTCAACGCATTAATGATGTCCCGATCCACAAGCGCAATCTGGGGCTCGTGTTCCAGAACTATGCGCTGTTTCCCCACAAGACGATTGCCCAGAACATCGGTTTTGGCCTGAATTACCGCGGTGTTCCTTTGGCCGACGCCCAGCAGAAGGTTATTCAGGCTCTGGAGATCGTGCGCCTTCCCGGTGTGGAAGACCGTTATCCTTCGCAACTGTCCGGCGGCCAGCAGCAGCGTATTGCGCTGGCTCGTGCAATTGTTATCGAACCCGATGTACTCCTGCTCGATGAACCGTTGTCGGCACTTGATGCAAACCTGCGTGAAGAGATGCGGGTGGAACTGAAAAACATCCAGCGCCAGATCGGCATCACCACCGTCTTCGTCACCCACGACCAGTCGGAGGCACTGGCCTTGTCTGACAAGGTTGTGGTGATGAGCGCCGGTAACATCGAACAGACAGGCGCCCCCCAGGAAGTCTACCGGCAGCCGAAATCAACGTTCGTGGCCCGTTTTCTGGGTAACGCGAATATCCTCACCGGCAGCGTTGTGTCGGCCGGGACAAAGTCGGCGAAGGTTGAAGTTGATGGTTTGGGCACCGTCACCGTAACACAAACCGGTTTTGCGAAAGGCGCCGCGGTGCAACTCGTCATGCGGGCGGAAAATCTTCAATTGCACACCGGCAAGCCACCTGCCGGAAAGGCCGCTACCAACAGATTTGCAGGGACGGTAACAACCGTCGACTATCAGGGCCAACTTGCCCGCTACTTCGTTTCCGCCGGGCCACATGAGCTTGAAGTGATCAGTACCATCGATGGCTCGCTTCTGAGCGAAGGCACACCTGTGACAGTGACAATCAATGGGTCCGACATGGTAGTTCTGGACGCCCCGGCACAGTGAGCCAGGCGGCTCGGCAGATCAGAATAATGCGGGTCAGATCGTGACAATTTTCGAAACTTTGTCACCCACCTAAACAGGCGTTGCCAGATGCAAACATCGGACTGCTTTGCTTAGGCGTGTATGAGGTTGTCAATGCTCGACGCAATGCGACTAAGGATTACAATTACCACCTCGCATATTATGGCTGCCGTCAACGCACGATGAGTTCCCGTTTGCGGTGATGGTCGTTATTTCGTTGCACCGTAATTTAGGTAAGGACCAAGTTCGGCCAGTTGATTTAAGGTGAGACACATATCAGATTGTCTCAATCCTGAATTTGTATATAGGTCAGACATATGACGTTAGGTCATTTAAATTACCAAAAGTTAATTAAATAACGTAAGTGATTCTTTTTTGCCAAACAACACAGGGTTTCATAGGTACACCTATGACCAGAAAGGTATCATTCCTTCTCCAGGGTGAAGGAACCGAGTGCCAGTTGTTCGGTTGCCCCCAACAAAGTATGCGCCGCCATGCGATACTCATTGGCCAATTCCAGCAATTGCTAAGCACTCGCAGCTTCGCCGGGGTGTGGATTATTCACTGACTGGAGTATGACCTAGACCAAGTCTACATCGACCGCGCGCGGGCTTTTGCCTTGGAAAAGAAAGTGTTGTTGACGACTGCGATACGTGACCGGCCAAGTCTACCGTCGAAATCATTGACGACACTTTTCATGCTGGCT
Source organism: Anderseniella sp. (assembly GCA_013041995.1). Classification (GTDB taxonomy): domain Bacteria; phylum Pseudomonadota; class Alphaproteobacteria; order Rhizobiales; family Aestuariivirgaceae; genus Anderseniella. The sequence continues at coordinate 5,580 of JABDRA010000684.1, forward strand.
TTCATGCG
>JABDRA010000686.1 GCA_013041995.1 Anderseniella sp.
GGTCAGGATTGCATCCACCCCGTCTGCAAATGACGCTTCGAAATCACGCTTGATCAACGTGCGGACCTTTTGCGCCTTGACGTAGTAGGCGTCGTAGTACCCTGCCGATAACACGTAGGTACCAATCATGATGCGGCGGCGAACTTCAGCGCCAAATCCTTCAGCGCGGGTGTTCTCATACATTGAGACTATGTCGTCACCGGGAACGCGCAGGCCATATCGCACACCGTCGTAACGAGCCAGGTTTGACGACGCTTCGGCCGGCGCAACGATATAATATGCCGGCAGCGCATACTTTGTATGTGGCAGGGAAATGTCGACGATTTCAGCGCCAGCGTCCCGTAGCCAGTCAATGCCCTTTTGCCAAAGGGCATCAATGTCGTCCGGCATACCGTCCATGCGATACTCAGCCGGAATACCGATTTTCATTCCTTTTATCGACTTGCCGATGACGGCTTCATAATCAGGAACCTCGATATCTACGGATGTCGTATCCTTCGTATCGACACTTGCAATCGACTTCAGAAGGATAGCAGCATCGCGTACATCGCGTGCTATCGGGCCGGCCTGATCGAGCGAGGATGCAAATGCCACCGTGCCCCAGCGCGAGACCCGTCCATAAGTCGGCTTGATGCCGACAGTACCGGTGAAGGCCGCAGGCTGACGGATTGAACCGCCAGTATCGGTTGCGGTTGCACCTGCGCAAATGTGTGCCGCGACTGCAGAAGCCGAACCACCGGATGATCCACCAGGGACGAGGTCAGCATTGGAGCCCTCCGCCCGCCAGGGGTTTTTCACAGGTCCGTAATACGAAGTTTCGTTGGATGACCCCATGGCGAATTCATCCATGTTCAGTTTGCCCAGCATGACAGCGCCATCCGCCCACAGGTTTGCGGTAACGGTTGACTCGTATGGCGGCTTGAACTGATCCAGTATGTGGCTGCAGGCCTGGGTGTGGACGCCCTCGGTGGCAAACAGATCCTTGATGCCCAGGGGAATGCCTTCAAGCGGACCGGCTTCACCTTTGGCGATCCGGTCATCGCTTGCGGCCGCCATGGCGCGGGCCTTGTCAGGTGTCTCGACAATATAGGCGTTCAGCGACCGTGCCGCTTCAATGGCGCCGATATAGGCTTCTGTCAGTTCGCTGGCCTTGAATTGTCCCGTGCTCAACGCATCGCGGGCCTGGGCAATTGTTAGTTTCAAAAGATCGGACATCTGTTTTCCGGAAATCAAAAAATCTGGCGCTTGGTGAATTCGGCTATCGGAAGTTGGTGTTTACTCGACAACCTTGGGGACCATGAAGAAATTGTCCTCACTTGCGGCTGCGCTGCCTGTCACCCGGTCCGGGTATCCGCCATCAGTCACTTCGTCGTTTCGAAGCCGCATGGTGCTGTCAACAACAGACGTCATTGGTTCGACATTCTCGGTATCGACTTCGCCGAGCATCTCGACCCAGTTGAGGATGTGGTTCAACTCGCCTTCCAGTTTCGGGACTTCGTTGTCGGAAATCCTGATGCGGGCGAGCCGGGCAATGCGGCGCACTGTTGCCTGATCGACAGACATGATCTGTTATTCTCCAATTCGATGGCGGAATTGCCACGCGTGATACCATCGACACCTTGCGGCTGCAATGCCTGATGGCGGCGCAGGATGTGCAATTCAGATATTCAGGGTTTGTCCGATGAACGGCACCTTGACCTTCCCGGCATCTTCACCCATTGCCAGCACAAATGGATCGGCATCCGGCACCAGCAGTGGAAATGTACCGTAGTGGCAGGGAATGATTGTCTCGAAGTCAAAAAAGTTTCTGCACGCCATAGCCGCCGTTACCGGGTTCATGGTGAACCTGTCGCCGATGGGTACGATGCCCGTAACCGGTTCATGAATGCGGGCGATCAACCCCATGTCTCCGAAGATGTCGGTATCGCCCATATGATAAAGCGGTTTTTCTGAGTTGTTCGGCCGGATGATGATCCCGCACGGGTTGCCCAGATATACACCATCCGATGATGAGGAATGATCAGCTCTTACAAAAGTGCACATGAAGTCGGCGTGGTAGACCGCGCCACCGGTATTGGTGGGGTCGAAGTTTTCAACGCCCTGATTGTGAAGATGAACGGCCAGTTCATAAACCGCTATCAATGTTGCGCCGGTCGCCTTGCAGATATCCACGGTGTCGCCAATGTGGTCATCATGGCCGTGGGTGAGAATCACATGGGTGCATCCGGACGTGGCATTTTCAACGCTGCCCTCAAAGGTTGGCGACCCGGACAGGAACGGATCGATCAGGATGACCGTGTTATCGAATTCAACCCTGAAAGCCGAATGCCCAAACCATGTGATTTTCATGTGTGTTCCCCTTTTCGCATGGCAGATGCG
>JABDRA010000692.1 GCA_013041995.1 Anderseniella sp.
ATATATAGTTTAGTGGCCGGGTTGATCCTGCGCCCCTGCAGCATCGGCACCAGGTTGGCGAACTCCGTAAACGAAAAATGCGGAGTCCCAAGAGCCACCATTGCTACGGGTCCGTCACTGGCGCTGGTCAGGCTGCGCCGCGCGTCGGCGAGCGTATCGAGAGTGACCGCTATGGTTTGGGCAGGGTCATGGCCGCCGAAAGCCGTCTGCTGATCGGGCGCTTCCGGTGTGCGTCCAATGCCGTGCCAGTGTTCCACCCCGCCGGCAGCAGCGGCGGCGGCAGATATCGCTTTCAGTGCATCTTCGCCCACAGCCGGGTCAAGGGCATCAACGGCGGGGATGTACTTGCCTGCATGCCGGCCCATGACGGTGCCCAGCAGATGGAAATAGATGTCCTGCTGTTTGAGGCTGTCGGGAACCGCAGCGGTATCAAACAGGATCTGTGCACCGCGGCCTTCATCCGTGTGCAGGCCGGAAAGGGGTGCGTAACCGGTCAGCCCGCAGGCGACATCAAGATAATCGCCATACTTGTTGGTGCGCGCGCCGACGGCGGCGTTATAGAAACTGACCGCATTGCTTTCACCCACCACGATGTGATCCCCCAGACCGGGCCCGCCGGGCAGCTGGTATGGCGCACAGGTCCACACGGTGCGGCAGCCAAGTTCGGCATAAAGCTGCATCAACTCTTTCGCGCCACGGGCCATTTCGGTTTTCGGATCACGGACGGTCTCGTCAGCAAGGCTGACCAGGCCATTATTGGTCCATGCCGGAATTTTGAACTTTGCACCTGCCTCCAGCATGAAGCGGGCAAAGTCGACGTGGGCGCGGCCGGCGTAAAAGCAGGCGTCTATGTGGGCGAAGCTTACCGGCACAAGGTCACTGGCGCCCATGACATTGGCTGCGCGTTGCACCAGTTGCATGGCGAATTTCAGCGCCGGACCCTGATCGCCGGAGAGCATTGCCGCGCAGTCGTTGTTCAGGTTCAGGCTTTCGCTCATGGGGTGAGTTTCAGCATCCTGGTGATCAGTGCAAGCGTCTCATCATGGTCGCCGGTGACAAACTCCGCCTTGTTGTCGGTCAGGCGCTGGCGGCGGTCGGGATGCACGTGAAATCCGATAAAGTGGGTGCCGTTCTTCCGGCCCGCTTCAAGATCGTTCAGATTGTCGCCGATATAGACAACGCGATCTGCTGGCAGTGCCAGGTCCGAGATGACGCGGGCGAGCACCTCATGCTTGTGACCGCTCTTGTCGGCCGTGCCGGGATATGAACTCAAATCATCCCACAGCCCGGCTTCACGAAGCCGGATTTCCGCGGCACATCGCAGGTTTGCGGTTGCAATGCCAAGCGCCAGTCCCGGCATTGCAGCAAGTGCGCCGATAATATCAGGCGCCTTGGGAACAAGGCTGACTTCAAGCCTGCCGCTGGCAAAGCCGTCTCGCAGTTCGGCTTCATAGGCTTCGAGAAAAGCGTCGTAATGGGAGCGCTTGAACCGGTTGCCAAGGTGTTCGCCCAGCACCTGGTGGATGATATCGTGGTCATTGCGGACCTTGTAGCTGTCCCAGTCGCGCGACAGGCCGGTAATGCCGAACACCTGTTCCAGAGGCGCAAAAAAAGCATCCTCTTCAGGTTTTCTCAAGTGCAGGAGAGGGCCATCCACATCAAAAATGACCGCGCAATTATGGGTTCTGCTCAAACCATCAGCCTTTCACGATTGCCGGACGGACTTCGATCACCACTGGTCGTTCCGCAGCAAGGCCGGTTTTGATGGCCGATGTCAACTCATCCAGTGTCTGTGGCCTGATGGCGTCACAGTTGTAGGCCTTGGCCAGTGCAGCGAAATCCGGGTTGATCAGGGTGACGGCGTTGGGCTGTATACCCTTGTCGACCATGTCATCGCGGATCTGCCCGAGCGCATCATTGTTCCACAATAGGATAATCAACGGTTTGGCCAGTTCTGCGGCGGTGCCCAGTTCATTGATGGTGTACTGCACGCCATAGTCACCGGCCATGGCAAGCACAGGCCGGTCAGGACAGGCGACACG
>JABDRA010000002.1 GCA_013041995.1 Anderseniella sp.
TATCTTTCGACCTCATCATCGCTCAATGCCATGATCAGTTTTCCCCCGTTGACCCGAAGCCGCCCGCACCCCTGCCGGTATCATCCAGCACATCAACCTGCATGATTGTTGCCTGTACCACAGGGGCAACCACCATCTGGGCGATACGGTCACCGCGATTGATGGTGAACCGGTCGTGGCCAAGGTTGACCAGGATCACCTTGATCTCACCGCGATAGTCGGCGTCGATGGTGCCGGGTGTGTTGAGGCAGGTGATGCCGTGCTTGATGGCAAGACCGGACCGCGGCCTGATCTGCGCTTCGAAACCCGGCGGTAATGCCATGGCAATACCGGTCTCGATCAGCGCCCGCGCACCAGCCTCAAGAACAACCGGGCTATCAGCCGGTACCGCCGCCCGAATATCCATTCCGGCAGCCTGCACCGTTTCATAGGCAGGCAGGTCCAGCCCCTCACCATGGGCCAACCAGGTCAGCCGGACTGTCGGGACCGGGCTCATGTATTTTCTGCAAGCATGGCCGCGAAGCGGTCCATGAGACGTACCGCGACGTCGCGTTTGGACATTTTTTCCCAGTCCTCAACAGTATCCGGACCGACCAGGTGGACGGTATTGTCGCGCCCGCCCATGACACCGGCTTCATCACTTACGTCATTTGCAACGATGATATCCGCATTCTTGGCGGTGAGTTTCTTGCGGGCGTTGTCGACAACATTCTCGGTTTCCGCGGCAAAACCGACCACCAGGGCCGGGCGGTGATTTTTCAGGTGACCGACCGATTTCAGAATGTCCGGGTTTTCCGCCAGCTTCAAATCAGGCGGTTTGCCGCTGCCGTCTTTCTTCATCTTCTGTTGCGCATTATCTTCGGCTCGCCAGTCCGCCACTGCTGCACAGAAGATGGCCATGTCGCACGGCAGTTCGCCCTGCACGGCTTTCAGCATGTCACGCGCCGTTTCGACATTGATCAACTCAACGCCTGGCGGAATTGGCAGGCCGACCGGACCCGACACAAGCGCCACCTCGGCGCCCAGCGCGATGGCTGTTTCGGCCAGTGCATATCCCTGTTTGCCGGAAGACCGGTTGGCGATATAGCGCACCGGATCGATCGGTTCATGCGTGGGCCCTGCGGTTATCAGCACCTTGCGTCCGGCCAAAGGGCCGGTTGTGCTGACATCTGGCTTGCTCTGTGCCGGCAGGCTCTGCCCGCCGTAAAACTTCTCAATGGCTGCAAAGATGTCTGCGGCCTCGCTCATCCGGCCCGGGCCATACTCGCCGCAGGCCATATCGCCGTCTTCGGGGCCGGTAACCAGGACGCCGTCACCTTTGAGGGTTTCCAGATTGCGCCGTGTGGCTGGGTGCTGCCACATGCGTACGTTCATAGCAGGGGCCATCAGGACCGGTTTGTCGGTCGCCAGCAGCGCCGTGGTTGCCAGATCGTCAGCCTGGCCAGTTGCCATTTTTGCCATCAGGTCGGCTGTTGCCGGTGCGACGACCACGAGATCGGCAATGCGAGACAGTTGAATGTGTCCCATCTCCGCTTCATCGGTCAGATCGAACAGGTCCGTGTAGGTTTTCTCGCCGGCCAGTCCGCTGACCGAAAGCGGCGTGACGAACTGTTGACCACCACGGGTCAGAATCGGGGTAACTGCCACGCCTGCCTTCTTGCACAGCCGGATCAGTTCAAGCGTCTTGTAGGCGGCAATGCCACCCCCGATAATCAGCAATATGCGTTTTTGCTCGCTCATGGTCTCAATCCTACTACAGGACCAGCGATACGGCGAGTACCACTAGTGCAACGGCGCCAACCCATAGGGCTCCCCGATTGGAAGCGGAATGCCGTGCCTGTGCGGCTGCGATTGCGTCGGTTGTGTCACTGTCCAGCCGAATGCCGCCGGATTGCGCCATCGAAGACACTAGGGCTGATGCCTGTCCCAACTCGCTGAGCACTTCGGGAAAAGATGCCGCCAGCCTGCCCAGGGTCGCAGCACCTTCTGCGGCATCTTCGAGCCGGCCCTGTGCACCGAGCTTCTGCTCCATCCATTCCGAAACCACCGGTTCGGCCGTCACCCACATGTTGAGTTTCGGATTGAAGCTGCGCGCAACGCCTTCGACCACAACCATGGTTTTCTGCAGGAGAATGAGTTGCGGCTGGGTTTCCATGTTGAATTGGCCGGTCACCTCAAACAACTGGGTCAGCAGCCGCGCCATGGAAATGTCAGTGGAATTGCGGCCCATGATCGGTTCACCGATTGCGCGCAGGGCTTGCGCGAACATGTCCACATCTTCCCCGGCAGGCACATAACCGGCCTCAAAATGAACCATGGCAATACGCTTGTAGTCGCGCTTGATGAAGCCCCACAGGATTTCAGCAAGAAACCGGCGATCCTTCATGCTCAGGCGGCCCATGATGCCAAAGTCGACAGCCACCAGATTGTTCTGCGCGTCGATGAATAGATTGCCCTGATGCATGTCGGCATGAAAGAACCCGTCGCGCATGGCGTGGCGCAGAAACGACTGTATGACCGTGTCGCCGAGCTTCGGCAAATCGAGCCCGGATGCCGCCAGTGCCTTGTCGTCTGTCAGCGCAATACCGTCAATCCACTCGCTGGTCAGTATCCTGCGTGACGTTTGTTGCCAGAAAATTTCAGGCACCCGGAAACCGGGATCATCACGGGTGTTTTCAGCCATCTCGGACATGGCCGCCGCTTCCAGCCGCAGGTCCATTTCAAGCTCGACCGAGCGTTCCAGGGTTGCAACTGCTTTTATGAAGTTCAGCCGGCGGGCTTCTGCGGAAAACCGTTCAGCCAGTCTGGCTGCCGTAAAGAACGTCTCCAGGTCATCGCGGAACCTCGCCTCGACGCCGGGCCGCAGGACCTTGACCGCCACATCGCGCCTGTTTCCGGCATCGTCCACGACCTGCGCCTTGTGAACCTGCGCAATCGAGGCGGCTGCAACCGGGTCGGACAGGGGCTGGAAGATTTCACCTGCCGGCTGGCCAAGGCCGGTCTGAATGGCTTCGCGCGCCTCGTTCATGCCGAACGGTTTCATGCGGTCCTGCAGTTGCCGCAATGCATCTGCCCGATCAGAGCCGATCATGTCCGGCCGCGTGGCCAGAAACTGACCGAGCTTGATATAACTCGGCCCCAGTTCGTTGAGGGCGTCGGCAAGGCCGGAGCGCTGTTCCCGGCTGGATTTACCGGCGCCCAAAATCCGGAGAGCAGTTTTTGCGGCTGCCGGCACATTGTCATCGTCGAGAGCTGCATCGAGCCCGCCATGGCGCGCGATGGTGCGGCCGGCACGGGCAAGCTTGAAGAGGTGTCGGATCTTGCTGAACATGCGGTGCGCGCCTAGGGTCTGTTGACAAGTATGAACACGGGTTTGACGGGCCATATTTTGAGTGATTTTTGCAGGAAATCCGGTGCCGCAGGCTTGCCGCCTTCAAGCCGGATTTCCTGCAAAAAGCGCCAAAATAGGGCCCGCCCTGAAGGGTTTTGCCTAAATCGTCCACTAAAGGCGGCTTTGTCCTTGCAAAGGGGGCAACCCTGTGCGGCGGCCAAAGCCTGATTATTGAACGATTTATGCAAAATCAAACCCATGTTCATACTTGTCAACAGACCCTAAATTTTCCAGCCGGAGTGGATGGCGACGATGCCGCCTGTCAGCATCCGGTGGCTGGTGCGCACGAAGCCGGCCTCGACAATCATGTGCTCAAACGCTTGCGGTGCGGGAAATTTCTGGATGCTTTCGACCAGATAGCGATACGGATCGCCGTCACCGGTCACCACCTTGCCCACGGCAGGAATGACAGTCATGGAATAGGCTTCATAGACCTGCTCCATGCCGGGTACATCCACATGCGAAAATTCCAGGCACAAGAAGCGCCCGCCGGGTTTCAAGACCCGGTAGGCCTGCTCAAGGGCCCGGTCGATATGGGTTACATTGCGAATGCCGAAGGCGATCGTGTAGGCGTCAAATGAGTTGTCGGGAAATGCCAGGGTTTCCGCATTGCCGACAGTGAACCGGCACTTGCCGCCGTGCAATTCGCCGGGTGCCCGACGGGCACCTTCTGCAACCATCTCGGGTGAGATATCGGCAACGGTCACCTCGGTGCCACCGCCGCCTGCCCGTGCAATGCGAAATGCAATGTCGCCCGTACCGCCGGCGACATCGAGAACCTTGAACGCACGTTCTGATTTCGGCGGGTTCAGCAGGGCGATGAAATCGTCTTTCCACAGCCGGTGCAAACCACCTGACATGAGATCATTCATCTGGTCATAGCGAGCCGCGACCTTGCCAAACACCTCGTTCACCAGGCCCTGGCGGTCTGCTTCTGCAACAGTGCGGAAACCGAATGAAGTTTCGTCTGCAGTTTTTGTTTTTTCTGTATCGTTCATGCTGGCGGCGACCATAGACCAGCTTGCCAATCATGGCTATCAGTTGTGCCCCAACAAGGTGAACATGCCGCATGCGGATGGGCGGCCCGGAAGGACGACAATGCCTGAATTGCCGGAAGTGGAAACTGTACGACGCGGACTTGAACCTGCGCTTGTGGACAGGCGCGTGACTTCCATCAGGCTGAACCGCCCTGATCTCAGGTTTCCCTTCCCGGCAGGGCTGGCGGAGACTGTCTCGGGCAAGCGCATTATTGCGCTGAGGCGGCGTGCCAAGTACATCCTCATCGAGCTGGACAGCGGGCACATCCTGCTCGTTCATCTGGGAATGACCGGCAGGTTTACCGTCTGGCCACCGGATGGTGCAGCCCGCAATCTTGGAGAGTTCTACTATCTCGAACAGGCAGACCATGGCGGTGACGGAACCCATGACCATATGGTTATTGATCTTGATGACGGTGCCCGTGTGGTCTACACGGACCCGCGCCGGTTCGGGTTCGTTGACCTTGTTCAGCCCGGTGATGTCGACAGTAACCGGTTTCTCGCCGGTCTTGGTGTGGAGCCGCTCGGCAACGAATTGCATGCGGATTTTCTGGCTGCTGCCCTTGCCGGTCGCAAGTCGCCCTTGAAGGCAGCTTTGCTGGATCAGCGGATTATTGCGGGACTTGGAAATATATATGTGTGCGAGGCATTGTACCGGGCACGCCTGTCGCCCAAACGCCTGTCTGGCAGCATTGTCCGCAAACGCGGCTCATCGCCTCTCGTCGAACCACTGGTGCACGCCATTCGCACCATCATCGTGCAAGCGATTGAAGCCGGCGGTTCAACGCTGCGTGACTATGCCCACACCGACGGCAGTTCAGGCGAGTTCCAGCAACGCTTCGACGTCTATGACCGCGAAGGCGAAGCCTGCCGGACACAAGGCTGCACGTCGAAGATCAGGCGAATTGTCCAATCAGGCCGCTCCACTTT
>JABDRA010000009.1 GCA_013041995.1 Anderseniella sp.
GTCCTGCAGGCCGGTGGCCAAAGACATTGCCTCTCTCAGCAATGCCCGTTGGGAAGAATCATAATCCACTGCCTCAAAGGCCATGGCTTCGACCGAGCTTTCACCATCGGTGCGGATCATGGCCACATCGATGCCATCCATCGATGTGCCGCTCATCAGGCCGATTGCCGTGATTGGATTTGCCATTCGCCCTCACCATGCTATGAGGCACGTGTCTTATCACAAGAGTGTTTACATGGCCTATAAATCTGACTTCCTCAACGTGCTCGATGAGCGCGGTTTTATCCACCAGTGTTCAGACTTTGACGGCCTGGATACGCTGGCTGCAAAGCGCGAAGTCATTGCCTATGTCGGCTATGACTGTACAGCGCCATCGCTGCATATCGGCAATTTTCTCAGCATGATGATGCTGCACTGGCTGCAGGAGACCGGCAACAAGCCGATTACCCTGGTGGGCGGCGGCACCACAATGGTCGGAGATCCATCCGGCAAGGACGAAACCCGCGCCCTGCGTACAGCGGAAGAAATTGAAGCCAACAAGGCGTCGATCAAGGGTGTCTTCGATAAGGTACTTCAATTCGGCGACGGCAATACGGATGCGATCATGGTCGACAATGCGGACTGGCTCTTGAAGCTCAGTTACATTGACATGCTGCGCAATGTCGGCCGCCACTTCTCCGTCAACCGGATGCTGACCATGGATTCAGTTCGCCTGCGGCTGGAACGTCAACAGGAAATGAGCTTCATCGAATTCAACTACATGGTGTGCCAGTCATACGACTATGTCGAACTGGCCAGACGCTATGGCTGCAACCTGCAGATGGGCGGGTCGGACCAGTGGGGCAATATCGTTAACGGAGTTGATCTCGGCCGGCGCATGGGTACGCATCAGCTTTACGCTTTGACCACCCCTCTTCTGACCACCTCTTCAGGTGCAAAGATGGGCAAAACGGCACAAGGAGCGGTATGGCTGAACGCCGACCAGTTCAGTGCCTGGGATTTCTGGCAGTACTGGCGCAATACGGAAGACGGTGATGTGGCACGCTTCCTCAAGCTGTTCACAACACTGCCAATGGATGAGATTTCCAAGCTGGAAAAACTTGGCGGCTCGGAAATCAATGAAGCCAAGAAAGTATTGGCCAACGAAGCAACAGCCCTGCTGCATGGCCGTGAAGCAGCCGATGCGGCGGCGGCAACGGCACAGAAAACATTTGAAGAAGGTGGGTTGGCGCAGGACCTGCCCACAATTGCCGGCAAGCCGGGCGATGGCCTGTTATCGCTGTTTGTTGCTGCAGGTCTTGCTGCCAGCAACGGCGAAGTGCGCAGGGCTGTCACCGGCAATTCGGTCAGCGTGAACGATACAAAAATTACTGATCCCGGCTATGTGGCCGGTGAAGCTGACTTCAATTCGGATGGCCTGATGAAAATATCGCTGGGAAAGAAGCGCCATGCACTGGTGAAGCGCGAATAAATCAGATCTACGGATTGAACTGAAATCGCGCAATTTCCGGGGTCAGAAGCCAATTTAAATTCGTGGACTGCAGTTATTGCTAACGCACCGGTTGGTTTTGCCGTTGCGTTCCGGGCTGTCGCCGTGAACCACGAGCCGTACCATCGGAATTGTTCTGGCCGCCGCCAAACTGGAACACGTTGCGCAAAATTCCCGGCGCAATTGCCGAAACCGGGTTGACCAGAAAGCGGGGTCTGTTCATGGATCCCTTCAGCGCAAAGTTCAAACCAAACACCCCTTGGCCCTTACCGCCGGTCAGGACGTCTCCAAGCAGCGGCACATTTGAAATGGCCGAGTTCAGGGCGTAGGCGGGAATTATGGTGCCACCAATATCCATGGCAAGATCGTTCTTGCGAATAATGCCTTGCGCCGATGCACCGATGTCGGGGCCCTGAACCAGCGCGTCGCCGATACGAACAAAACTGTTGTCGACAGAAAACGGCACCGAAAGCCTCGACAGCCGCAGGCCATTTCTTCTGGGGCCTGCTTTTTTTCCGGCACGACGGGTCGTGTTGTCAATCTGAGACAACGCAGCCTCATTCTGGACTGAGAAATTGCGGACCTCCAGAATGCCCCGTTGAATTGCACCTTGCCCGGGATTTCCCAGTATGGCGCCAAAGTCAATGGTGCCGCCTGAAATCTTTGAATAGAGATTGGTTGCACGAAGGGATGCACCAGCGTCCCGGCCGGTTACCCGCATCCGCCGTTGCCCGTTATTGTCCCGGATAATACGCATGGTGATCGGCGCACCGTTTTGATATTTTCCGGTTATTTCCGCAGATTGAACTGCGCCACCTGACGTAACCAATCTGCCCTGCAGGTTGTTGATCACTTCGCCCCGGTGGACATAAATCCGGCTGATATTCGTATTGACGGAAACCGGCGGTTCTTTCAGGCTGCCGCGGTCACCGACTTTACTGGACATCATGCGGGATATAAGCGGCCTTGCATCCAGGCTGGCTCCGCCGACGCCCAGCTGATACGAACCCGATGAATTATCGATCTCCAGCGCCAGCCGATTTGTCTCGCTTAGAATGAAACGCGGGAACGAAGCATCCTGCAGACTGCTGGTCTTTCGGTTTATGCGTATTTTTCCAAGTATTTTCAGTTGACCGCCTGTAATCGAGAGGTCGTCGAGTACAATAAATTTGTCGTCGTTCAGACCTACCGTGAAAGTGGCCCTGGTTTTTTTGGTCGGTGCCCGAGACCAGCCGATGGCATCAACCGCCATGGAAGTTTTGGACAGATCCGCATCTACCTTTGCCGATACGATTTGCGAACCACGGCGCACCATGGACACTTTCAGTCTTGTCGGACCGGTCAGAAACGGTTCGAGTTCAATCCCGAGTTTCTTCCTGTCTGCGTCAGTCAAAGTTGCTGAAATCGTCATATCTTCATCAGCATTTGCGCTTTTACTAAGCGGCCGGCGCCAGGTCAGTTGCGCAGCTTTGTCTCCAAATGTCGCTGTACCCTTACCTGTGATGATGGTGTCATCCAGCAGCAGGTCGATCTGCGCATTCTTGATATCAATGCCCTCAATCGCATTCTTTATCTGCGCATCAATCAGTTTCGCTGTTGCAGATACGGCAAATTCTGAAGAGGTGATGCCGGGTTTGAGAGGCATTGCCAACCTGAGGTTGACTGATCCGCGGCCGCTGACAGAGTCCAGGTCAAAGCTCGAATCGCTGACCAGCGACAGTGGCGGCAAGTCGGCGTATTCGTGAAACCCGCCAACGTCGCTTTCCAGCTTCAGGTTCAATGTCGCCGGAGAAATTGGCAGTGCAAGTTTCGTGATCTGCATGTTGCCGCCGGTGACACTCAGGGATTTGCCCGATGGCAGCGGGATTGCCCCTTGTCCGACTTCGATATCGAACACCCGGCCTGTCAGATGAAATCGCCCGTCTGCCTTGGTCATGGGAGGCAAGCCATCGGCGTAGGTGAACTCAACACCTGAGGCGTTAAACTTCAAATCAACCGCATCGACCGGCAGGGGCTGGCCGTCCAGTGCCGTCTTGATCTGCGCACCAGACAATTTAACCCGGAACTCGGCGTCTTCGACAACGCCCGCGCGCACGTTTTCCCGATACCACTTGCGAGACTGTGCGGCGATGACAGGAGGCCACAACTTCCGGAACAGGTCGTGACGAACCGACCGTCCGCGACCTGCCATGTACACACCGACTGCATCGCCATCTGCAACGAATTGCCCCCGAACCCTCACCCCGCCATCACTGGACAACACAAGCAGGTCGTCGATGAGGAAGCGCTGCTCGTCAAAAAGGGCCTGGCCTTTGAGCTTGAACTGGTCGATCACGCTGCCGGCTGCACCGGCATTGGGAGTATCGATATTTACGTTCTGGGCATCCAGTTCGATGCGGGCTGCAATCATCTCCTGTTGCTCGTTGCGAACCGGAACAAACTGGCCATTAAAACGTGCTTCGGTGCCCCTGATCACAAGAGTGGAATCGTTTATCGAAAGGTGACCTGTCTGCGGTTCAAATTTCAGCCGCAGCAAGCCTTCGTCAATCAGAACCGGATCAGAGATGTAGCCTGGAAATGATACTTTGCCGGCCTTCACCGACAGAACCCCTGAGCCCGCCAGCATTTCCCCCTTGTCGGACAGCGAAAACTCCATTTCACCGGACATGGGCAGGTCGATATTGGCAAGCTGGTTGAATGCGAACAATTTGCGGGCAACGTCGGCAGGCGTGACACCATCAACCTTGGCAATCACTTTGAACACGCTGGAATCAGTACGATAGGTTGTCAGGACTTCGGTACGCCAGGTGGGCCCGTCTGCAGAGATGTCCGCATCCATGAACAGTGCAAAACCGCCGTCGGCCCGCTTGAACCGGAGATTGGCCCGGGGAGAGACCCAAAGCTGATTTTGAATTTCATCCTTGAACGAGATTTGCGCTTCGGTGATCTCAATCGCCTCCAGCGATCTGGTGCCCGGATCATTGCTCTTGATCTGCAACAAGTCGTTGATCGTTTCCACGATTGAGCGGGTGGAGCCGTTGTCCTGGCTGTCGGGTTGAACAAGTGGCTCTACCGACTGAACGCCCACGTCAGACTTGCCTGTCGTTTCATTGTCAGCGGAAAAGCCCATCGCAAAATTGCCGTCAGCGTCGCGCCTGGCCAAAATGCGCGCTCCAATCAACTCGAGTTTCTTGGGCTTCACGTTTCCGGTCAGTATTTCTCCGATGTCAACAGCGATCGCGGCGCGCGGCGCGCGCGCAATCAGATTGCCGCTGGTATCGGTCAGGCGAACATTGGCGAGCCGCAATGTCGGATGCCCGCCATTGCTGCCGCGTTCTATCACAACGCCACCCAATTCGACCTTCAGGCCGGGTATTGAGTCGCTGACCCTGTCTTCCACAACATCTGTCAGGAAACCAACGCTGAGAGGCCCGGAAGACAATGCGACCACGACATAGACCGTCGCCGCGATAAGCATCACGGCGAGTGCAACAGTTACCCAGGCTATGCCTTTTAGTGCCCGGCTGGCCAAATTTCCGCTCTTTTCTGTTCCGGTGTCAAAGCCCCGAAACCGCTAGTCCCAGCGATGTATAGTCTGCCCCATGCAAGCAGGGAAGTCATGTGGATCACCTTACATTCGGTTAAGGCCCAATTGTGACCTATTATCATGTGGTTATACAACCTAACGTAAAAATGGCCAGACCATCTCCAAAAAACCCAATTTCATCGGCAAACAGTATAGATAACCAGACCTTTACCAACTATTTAGCAAGGAAGTTTCTTCGGCGATGAACAGTCCACTAGAATCAGGTCAAGCTATGCCGGATTTCAATCTTGACGCAAACGCATCGACACGGATTTCCAGCGACGATCTCAAGGGCCATAAGGCAGTAATCTACTTTTATCCCAAAGACGACACGCCGGGCTGCACCAAGGAAGCAATTGCTTTCACTCAGCTAAAGAGCGCGTTTGAAGCTGCTGATACCAGGATTGTCGGGATATCGGCCGACCCCGCCCACAAGCATGACAAATTCATTGCCAAACATGACCTGGATATCACATTGGGATCCGACCCCGAGCTGGACACTCTCAAGGCTTTCGGCGTTTGGGTCCAAAAGGCCATGTATGGACGCAAATACTTCGGTATAGAACGCTCGACCTTCCTGATTGATGCAAATGGTGAGGTGGCCAAGGTGTGGCGCAAGGTGAGGGTCGCCGGTCATGCCGAGGAGGTTTTGAAAGCCGCCGAGGCACTCGACTGACAATTGCCGTGCGTAAGACTGTGAACTGTCTGTGCCACCGCAGTTGAACTTTCCTGTCCGATGTTCATAATCGCACCACAAAGCAGCGGCACAGCTTCGACACAATGCTGATCGCGACAGTAATTGTGGTTTGGCCCATGTCAGGGAGGCCTTATG
>JABDRA010000010.1 GCA_013041995.1 Anderseniella sp.
GGCATCAAGACGTTCGAGGAATGGCTTGAGAAAGTCAAAGCAGACAACGGCGAATACGTCATGGGCGGTACCGGCAAGGGGCAGGAAGACTCCATCGTCATCGCTTGGATGGAAAAGAACTTCGATGTGAAGATCAAGTACATCCCGTACAAGGGCGGTGGTGCAGTGGCCAAAGACCTTGCTGGTCAACAGATCATGGCATCTGTGAACAACCCGGCAGAAGCCAAGGGCTTCTTTGAGTCGGGTGACGTGGTCCCGTTGATTGCGTTTTCTGATGAACGCCTGCCGAACCTGCCGGATACCCGTACGGTGAAGGAACTGGGCAAGGACTTCTCCTACTACAACCAGCGTGCTGTTGTTGGTGCGCCGGGTATGTCGGAGGATGCTGCCGCGTATTACCGCGATCTTTTGCAAAAGATCTACGACACTGAAGAGTGGCAGGGCTACATGAAGTCTGAAAGCCTTGAGCCGTTGCCGATGGACGCTGCGGCCCAGAAAGAATACTGGAAAACCCAGGTTGACCGGCATACCGAACTGTTGAAAGCAATCGGCGGCTAAGTCAGGCGCCAAGCTTTACGCAACACGCTGGAGCATTCAGGTCTGTAGATCTGGCTGCTCCAGCCACCTGAGATAAAATATCCGTCTTCACGCGCGAGCCTGCTGGCACGTTCGGACGAGGGCGTACGGGAGGAGCCGCCATGCGGCGCGCAGAAATCGTTACGGCTGCTGTTCTTGCTTTGATGTCAGTCTATCTGATGTGGAAGAGCACCGAGTTGGAGGTCGGCTATATCACGGGCGAGGGCCCGGGCGGCGGTGCGTGGCCGTTCTGGCTTTCCGGCATTATGCTGATTTGCACGGGCTTCATTGCAGTCAACTGGTTTCGTCAAACCTCGCCGCCCTCGCAATCAACCGAACCGTTTCTCGATGGCTATGGCAGGAAAATGCTGTTGCTTGTTGGCGGCGGTATTTTCGGCTTCATCGCATTGATCAACATAATTTCTATGTACGGCGCGATGTTTGTCTTTCTGATCTACTATTTGCGCTTCCTTGGCCGTCATACATGGACGCTCACCATGACAATCGCGACACTGGTGCCGGTTGTGTTCTTCTTTTTCTTCGAAGCGCTCATGCGTATCACGCTGCCCAAGGGTATGAAGTTTCTTGAGCCGGTTTTCAATTATCTCAACACGATCATCTATTGACCGAAGCGCGCCTGATGGCGCTGCAGGCGAGGGGCTTGTGACATCATGATGGAAATTCTCGGACTGCTCAGTGACGGCTTGTGGTTGTCATTGCAACCAACCAATCTCATGTTGATTATAGTCGGTGTAACGCTGGGACTGTTCATTGGTGCCATGCCGGGGCTTGGATCCGTGAACGGTGTGGCCATCCTGCTGCCAATCACCTTCCTGGTGCCGCCGGCATCGGCGATCATATTTCTTGCCGCTATCTATTATGGCGCCATGTATGGCGGGGCGATCAGTTCGATAACACTGGGAATTCCAGGTGCTTCAACCGCAGTCGCCACAACGTTTGATGGCAGACCGCTGGCATTGAAGGGCAGGGCAAGTCTGGCGCTTATCACGGCTGCGATTGCTTCATTCATCGGTGGAACAGTGTCAAATGTGCTGTTTACCGCATTTGCACCACCGCTTGCCACGGTAGCGCTGAGTTTCGGCAATCCGGAAATTTTCGCATTGATGCTGCTTGCATTTGCCACGTTTGTGGGTCTGGGAGGTGACGATATTCCAAAGACCGTCTTCTCGATCTGTATTGGCCTGGTGTTTGCGGCCGTGGGCTATGACGAGATTTCCGGCGCGCCAAGGCTGGTTTTTTTCGACATTTCCGGTTTCCTCCACGGCGTCAACTTCCTGGTGCTGGCCATTGGGGTGTACGGCATCGGCGAGATGCTTTGGACCATCGATTCAACCCGCGGCAAGATCACGTCCACGGACGCAAAGATGACCGTCAAGGGTATTGTGTCAGATGCAAAGGAAGGCATGCAGCGCGGCTGGAAAGGTACCGCCATCGGTTCCTTCCTTGGCTTCTTTGTCGGCATTCTGCCGGCTGCTGGCGCGACCCCCGGCTCACTCATGTCTTACGGCGTAGCCAAGATGGTGGCCAAGAACCCGAAAGAGTTCGGCCAGGGTCATCCAGGTGGTGTAGCGGCACCTGAAGCCGCCAACAATTCCGCCTCCACAGGCGCGATGCTGCCTATGCTGACACTCGGCATTCCGGGCTCCCCGACAACGGCCATCCTGCTTGGTGGTATGGTCATCTGGGGCCTGACACCGGGTCCGCGACTGTTCACGGATCAAAGTGAGTTCGTCTGGGGCCTGATCGGTTCATTCTATGTGTCAAACTTCTTTGCGCTGGTGATCAATATAGCCTTCATTCCGCTGTTTATCTGGATGCTGCGCATGCCGTTCACGATCCTGGCACCGATGATCTTTGTGTTGTCGGTGGTCGGTGGCTATGCCGCTACAAAGGACATGCACGATGTTTGGTTGATGCTCGGTTTCGGTCTTGGTGCATTCTTCCTGCGCAAACTCGACTACCCGCTCGCGCCCGCCGTGCTGGCCATTGTGCTGGGTCCCATCGCCGAACCGACTCTACGCCAGTCGTTGCTGTTGTCCTCGGGTGACCCAACGGTCTTCTTCACCCGCCCGATCTCCGGACCGATTACGGTCATCGCCATCATCCTCATCCTGTTGCCCCTGTTCAAGGTCATCTGGACAAAACTGAAATCCTCAAGGGCGGAGACGCCTGCACAGTAGGGTGTCCAGGACCAGCAACCCGCGGCCACACACGACGGTTACAGGACCGCATGTCGTCATGAGGTGAGATGCGGTCTGCTGTGCCACACTAGATTTACGTATTCGCGTCAGACCGGCTTGTTGTTTGGCTGACAGCCTGACTGCTGTCTGGGGCAGGGCTTGTTCCACCATGTGGTACAGATAATTGACCTCATGTGGATTTGCCATGCGTTTAGGTAATGATGTTTTATTATAATTTTTATATTTCAATATGATATAACTTATTATAATTCCTGAAATGCATATCAAAATGAGTTTCTGCCATATGGTGGAATGATCCGCTTGCTCGCGCGCGCGCGCGCAGGTAGAAACAGCTTACATTCCGTTTGGTTTAAAGGATTTTCTGTAATGAAAATATGCATTTACGGTGCAGGCGCGATTGGCGGTTTCATGGGACATGCCCTGGCCCAGGTGCCAGGTGTCGAGCTGTCGCTGATTGCCCGCGGACCTCACCTGAAAGCCATGCAGGACAATGGACTGGTCCTTGTCAGGGACGGTGAAACTGTTTCCGTACCGGTTACGGCAACATCGGACCCGGTAGATCTCGGGCCTCAGGACTATGTGGTCATCGCGCTGAAGAGCCATCAGGCCTGGCAGTCCGCTGAAAGTATCAAACCGCTATTGGGCCCAAATACGGCGGTTGTGACCTGTCAGAACGGAGTGCCGTGGTGGTATTTCCACAAGCTTCCAGGTCCATTTGAAGGCAGCAGGCTGGATGCAGTTGATCGCGGTGACCGGCAGTGGAGCGTATTCGGGCCGGGTCGCGCCATCGGTTGTGTGGTCTACCCCGCAACCGAAATTGTTGAGCCGGGTGTTATCAAGCATGTCTATGGGGACAAGTTTTCGATTGGAGAACCGGACGGTACGGTGTCGCCGCGGTGTGAGGCGTTGTCCAGGGCGATGGAGCAGGGCGGTCTTCGCGCGCCGGTGCTGGAAGACATCCGTTCTGAAATCTGGCTCAAACTCTGGGGCAATCTGTGTTTCAATCCGATTTCAGCCCTGACCGGTGCAACCCTCGATGTGATCGCGACTGAACCGGGCACCCGTGCCCTGGCAAAATCCATGATGCTTGAGGCGCAAATGCTGGCTGAAAAGCTGGGTGCCAGCTTCCGGGTCGATGTTGAGCGCCGTATCAACGGAGCTGCCGGTGTTGGCGCACATCGCACCTCCATGCTGCAAGACCTTGATGCCGGCAAGGCAATGGAAATCGACGCCCTTGTCACCGCTGTTCAGGAGATGGGTCGTATTGCGGGCGTGGCAACGCCGGCGATTGATGGTGTATTGGCCCTGGTCCAGCAACTCGCTGAAGTTCGCGGGCTCTATCCGACCTATCCGGTTGAAAATGGCGATAGTCTGGCCAAGAGCGCGTAAGTAGATTCCTGTTTGAGTGCACTTATGCCTTGATGTTTCGGTCCGGTTGCGGCGAAACTGCAATCAATAGAGTTGTAAGTGCGATAAAGGAATTTACGCCATGCGGCTGGATGATGAACAGGCAAGTTCGAATGTGGAAGACCGCCGGGGCCAGCGTGGCCGCCGCGGCGGGTTTCGTATCCCGATGGGCAGACGCGGTGGCGGCGGCATCGGCATCGGCACCATTGTCATCCTGGGCATTATGTGGCTGGTCTTCGGAATCAACCCTCTGGAGATGCTGGGCGGCGGGGGCCTGCAACAGCAGACGCAGCAAATTCCGCAGACGCAACAGCAGCAGTCACCGGCAGCGAATGACGACATGGGCAAGTTTGCCAGCAAGGTGCTGTCAACTACCGAGCGTACCTGGGCCCGGATTTTCAAGGAAAACGGCCGGCAGTATGAGGCACCCCGCATGGTGCTGTTTTCAGGTTATGTGCAATCGGCCTGTGGTGCGGCTCAGTCGGCCATGGGACCGTACTACTGTCCGCGCGACACGAAGATTTATCTTGACCTGAGTTTCTTCCGCGACATGAGCACCCGGCTGGGCGCATCAGGTGACTTTGC
>JABDRA010000070.1 GCA_013041995.1 Anderseniella sp.
CCGCCAGCTCATCGAAACCGGAAAACCACCAAAAGTCGCCCTCATCGCTGTCGCAAGGAAAATACTCATAACCGCAAACGCCGTCCTCAAAACAGGAAAGGTCTATGCCCAATGAAGACAGTTGCCATTGCCGGTGCGAACAAAGTACTGATTGGTGGATAGATTCCAGCCTTGACGGCGCACACAACCTTCAGGACAGTCACGAATTGCAGGCGAAAAATCAAGTCCATAACTGACAAGTCTCAAGAACTTCGGTTGAGTTCAGATACCTAAGCCCACGAACATATGTTTTCCTGGACAGCAGTGAGCGAAGGCTGGGGTCCATGTTGGCCTGCGCCACCCTTGATGGGCGTAGAGATACCTACACCAGCCGGTCGCCCGGCTCTTTGCCGGCGAAGAAGGCGTCCAGATTGTCCAGCGCCCTGAAGCCCATTGCGTCCCGGGTTTCCCGCGTCGCACTGCCGATGTGGGGCAGCATGAAGATGTTGGCATGATCGGCAAAAGCAGGGTTTCCGCCAGGTTCCGTCACGAAGCAATCCAGCCCGGCTGCCGCAATATGGCCTGACTGGATGGCAGCGACGAGATCGTCCTCGACGATCAGCGCACCGCGTGCAGTGTTGACGACAATTGCGCCCGCCGGCAGCAAGGCGAGGCGTTCGGCATTCATCAGGCCGGTTGTGTCCGGTGTCGCGGGACAGTGCAATGACACAAAGTCAGATACGGGCAACAGGGTTTCGATTGCCTGGTGATAAGTAGCACCTTGTTCCAGTTCGGCCGGGAGCTGCGAGCGATTGTGGTAATGCACCTGCATGCCGAAGCCGCGGCAGCGTTGCGCCATCACCTGGCCGACACGTCCCATACCGATGATCCCGACACGTTTGCCGGACACCTGGGTGCCGACCATGAAGGACGGGCTCCATGATCTCCAGTTGCCCGAACGCACCATGTGATCGCCTTCCGGCGCCCGGCGCGCTGCCCCCAGCATCAGCAACATGGCAA
This sequence comes from Anderseniella sp., assembly GCA_013041995.1. Classification (GTDB taxonomy): domain Bacteria; phylum Pseudomonadota; class Alphaproteobacteria; order Rhizobiales; family Aestuariivirgaceae; genus Anderseniella. Next base: position 1,000 of record JABDRA010000070.1, read on the forward strand.
TCTCGGCAGTGGCATCAGACAGCACATCCGGCGTGTTGGTGACGACGATTCCCCTTTGCTTGAAAGCGGCAAGATCGCAATGGTCCACGCCGACGGAATGATTGGCGATGATTTTTGTGCGGTCAGACAGCCTGGCCACCACCTCAGCAGTGAAAATTTCCGAATGACACGGCAGGATCGCATCCACCTCGGCGCTCATCGCCACTATGTCGTCGGCGCTGGAAATCTCGTCATCATGATTGAGGATGACGTGATAATCGCGCGCGGCGCGGGCTTGCGTGTTGTCGGACAGTTTTCTGGAGATCCAGACTGTTGGCTTGGACATGGGTGTTTCAACTCATTGGAAGGGGTAAGCGTCAGTCCCGCTTGCGGATGCATTCGTCCCAATAGTCATAAGCCACCATCGACAGTACCGCGATGGCAATTATCAGGAACGGCAGGCCGCCCCAGAACCCGGCAAACCCGGTTGAAATACTGTGTGCCAGCCCGAGGATGAAAATGAACAGCAGGCCCAGGCCGATAAGGCCGGTAATTCTTTTGATATTCGTCATGTCCATCTTTGTCTTACTCCGTGCTGCATCTGGTGAGATGGTTTTTCATTCACTTGTTGCCAAAGAACTGACCAGCCATTGCGCCGTGGTCATCAGGCGATCATCCTGTTCACCCGAGCCTATCAGTTGCACGCCGATGGGCAAACCGGCCGAGCCAGACAGCAAGGGCAGGTTCAGAGCCGGCAAGCCTGCCGTTGTCCACACCGTGCAGAACACCGGATCGCCGGTGCCGTCGGTTTTCAATGGCGCTTCGCCGGCAGCAGACGGTGCGATAACCCCGTCATAGTCATGGAAAAACTCTTCGAAATAGTCTTCTGCGCCGGCCACCATGGACAGGGCTTCAGCATACTGCGCGTCTGAGTATCCCCGGCCGCGTTCCACAACGGGTTTCAGCGTATCGCTGATCACATCCCAGTGCCGGTCGAAGTCATCAGCAAGGTGGTGTGCGATTTCATACTCGTGAACGGTCTTTTGATGATCCACCAGGGCGGCGACGGATTTCGGCGCTTCCATGCGTTCCACCCGGTCGCCCAATTCGGCCAGTATGTCCTCAAGGCCGCTTCGTGCTTCATCCGTGAGGCGATCATGGAACGGCATGTCCAGCCAGACCAGATCAGGCTCAACCAGCGGCTGGCGGGCAAGACCTGCTGCGGCAGATGGCAAAGGACGCGGCAAGCTTGCCGGGTCGCGTGGATCATAACCGGATAATGCATCTACCAGCGCGGAGACGTCTTCCAGCGAGCGGCCGAACACGCCGACCTGATCGAGAGTGACGGAGGTTTGCAGCACACCGGTGCGGGAGATCATCCCGCGGGTGGGCTTGAACCCGAAAATGCCACAGAACGAGGCGGGCCTTACGGTTGATCCGTTTGTCTGGCTGCCTATGGCCAGCGGCACATGACCGGCGGCAACAGCGGCGGCTGAACCGCTGGACGAACCGCCCGGCGTGTGGGCGTGATTGTGCGGGTTCGAGGTATCAGCCGGGTTGAGGAAGGCGAACTCGGTGGTGACCGTCTTGCCCATGATGACCGCACCTGCCTCGCGCAGTTTTGCGGTCACCGGGCAATCGATTTCGGCAATTGTGCCTTTGCGGGCAGGACTGCCACACTCGGTCGGCATGTCCTTGACATCGAATATATCCTTAAGCCCGACAGGTACGCCGTGCAGCGATCCGAGTGTCCTGCCTTTACGGCGCAGGTCATCCATTTCGCGCGCCTGGGCCAGCGCGCTTTCGGCATCGAGATGCACCCATGCGCCGATACCGGCATCGGTTTCAGTGATCCGCTCCAAACAGGCCTCAACCAGTTGCTGAGAGGTGATCAGG
>JABDRA010000027.1 GCA_013041995.1 Anderseniella sp.
GTATAGGCCAGCCTGAACGACCCGCAACCATGCCAGGTCACCGACTGGCCGGTCTCTGCCTCCAGTTTTCCGGAATACAGGCCGATATTGTAATCGACGCATTTGCCGAGGCCGAAACTGGAGGTGGAGTGAGTGATCTGGCCGGCGGCATGCCAGGTAGAGCCGGAGGTCAGCTCGGCCTTTTCGAGCAGGACGATGTCGCTCCAGCCCTCATGAGCCAGATGATAGGCAATGCCGCATCCCATCACGCCACCGCCAACGATCACAACCTTCGCATGAGACGGCACCATTGATTTTCACTCCGACAACAGTTGTTTTGCGATGGACAACAGCTATCGTACAATTGTACACTCGTCAATCATGAATGACATAAACGTACCATCAACAGATCAATCCGCGCCACCGGAACTTCTCGGCAGGCTGACCACGGAGCTCAGCAGTCTGACGCCGGAGGTGCGCAAGGCGGCAACTTTCGTGCTGGAGAACCCCAACGAGATTGGCGTCAGTTCGATACGCGAAATTGCCAGCGCAGCAGACGTCAAACCCAACACGCTGGTGCGCATGGCCAGGGTTCTGGGCTTTGACGGTTATGAGGATTTCCGCGAACCGTTTCGTGCAGAAATCAGGCGCGGCACGGCCAGCTTTCCCGACCGGGCGCGCTGGCTGCAGTCGCTGAGCCAGTCCGGCAAGCTGGGCAGCCTGTATGCCGACATGGTCAATTCCGCCCTGCGCAATATTGAGGAGACCTTTGCCGGCATCGATGAAACGGCGCTCAAGTCAGCCGCAGACGACATCTGGGCGTCGCGGCAAGTGTTTGCGCTGGGCGTCGGGGTCAACAATTCAAACGCCCGCAATTTCACCTACCTGGCATCTACAGGCATGGAGCAATTCCATCCCATTCCCAGACCCGGCAGCACGGCTGTCGACGACCTGGCGCGCGCCGACCACCGCGATGTGCTGATTGCGATCACCTGCAAGCCGTACCGCAGCGAGGTCGTGGAAGCGGTTCGCATCGCGCGCGAACAGGGCCTGACCATTGTCGGTATCTCGGACAGTCCGGCTTCACCGATTGTCGCCGGATCGCAACACGGATTCGTGGTGGCCGCCGACACGCCGCAATTCTTTCCGTCATCGGTTTCGACCATCGCGCTGCTGGAGACCCTCTTGTCATTCGTCATCGCATCCGCCGACAGTGAGATTGTCGACCGCGTCAAGAAATTCCATGAACGCCGTCATGAACTGGGCATCTATGTGGATGAGGAAGCAGGCTGACCATGTCTTCTCAGTCAAGACCCGCCAGATCGCTTGACGCGCGCTACTACACCGACCCGGACGTGTTCCGGATCGAGTCGGACGGCCTGTTCAAACGCACCTGGCAATTTGCCGGACACATTTCCCAGGTGGAAAACACCGGTGACTACTTCACTTTCTCGATGGCCGGTGAAAACCTGTTCTGCATAAGGGGCAAGGACGATGCAATAAATGCCTACTACAATGTCTGCCAGCACCGCGCCCATGAACTGGTGCATGGTGAAGGCAATACCAGGCTGGTGGTGTGCCCCTATCATGCCTGGACCTATGAACTGTCCGGCCAGTTACGGTCAGGACCGAACATCCAGTCGGTGCCGGGATTTGACCGCTCGGAAATCTGCCTGACGCCGGTGCGAATCGAAGAATTTTGCGGGTTCCTGTTTGCCAATCTCGACCCGGACGCCGAACCCATGGACTCCTGGTTTCCCGATGCGCGCGAACAGCTCAGCTCCTTCGTGCCCCATCACGCGCGGCTGAAACATGTTGAATGGGTTGAAATTCCGGAAAACTGCAACTGGAAAGTGTCGGTAGAAAACTATTCCGAATGCTATCACTGCAAGCTCAACCACCCGACATTTTCCACCGGCGTGGTGAAGCCGGAGACCTACGACATCCAGCCGCAAGGGTATTGCCTGCGGCATACTACCGAGTGCCAGAATCTCGATAGTATGAGCTATGCAATCGACCTGCAGTCGAATGAACACGCGGGCGAATATTCATCGTGGTTCCTGTGGCCGATGTTCTCGTTCCAGGTCTATCCGGGCAATGTTCTCAACACCTATCACTGGCGTGCAGTGGACGCCGATCACGTTGTGGTCTGGCGCGGCTGGTACACAATCGACGGGGCGAAGTCCGATGTGATCAGCAAACTTGCCGTACAGGATCGCGAGACAACGGTGGAAGAAGATATTCACCTGGTTGAGTCGGTCCAGCGCGGCCTGAGATCATCAGGCTACCGGCCCGGCCCGCTGGTGATCGATCCGAAATGCGGTGTCAACTCGGAACACTCGGTGGAAAGACTTCAACAATGGATGCGGGAAGCTGTCGATGGACAAGACACTGTTTGAGAAAGGCCTGGCCAAGCGCAAGTCGACGCTGGGGGCTGAATATGTGGAAAACAATCTTGCCGCGGCTGACGACTTCACCCGACCGTTCCAGGAAGCCATGACCGCCTGGTGCTGGGGGTTCGGCTGGGGTGACGAGGTCATCGACGTCAAGACACGCTCGATGATGAACCTCGCCATGATCGGCGCCCTGGGCAAGATGCATGAATGGGAAACCCATTGTAACGGCGCGATCAACAACGGCGTCAGCAAGGAAGAGATCCGGGCGATCATCCACGTGGTGGGCATCTACTGCGGCGTACCGCAATCTCTCGAATGCTTTCGCGTTGCCCGCAAGGTGCTGGAAGAGCACGACATGATCTAGAGCGCCAGGCGGAATGCATGAGCTTCGCACAGTCGTCATTCCAGCGAATCCATCTCTTTACGGGTACCTGACGTTCATGTCGTATTGGCAACTGTCTTCATTGGGCATAGACCTTTCCTGTTTTGAGGACGGCGTTTGCGGTTATGAGTATTTTCCTTGCGACAGCGATGAGGGCGACTTTTGGTGGTTTTCCGGTTTCGATGAGCTGGC
>JABDRA010000029.1 GCA_013041995.1 Anderseniella sp.
CAGTTTTTCAGCATTATCTTCACCCCTTGGCGGCTGCTTTTCAACATTGTAAGGCGGATAGCCGTCAGGAGCGGCTTTAGCCGTTCGCTCCAGCAATCGATCAATTTCATCAAATCCGACGAAGAAAGGCGACGGAAAGGCCGTATTGCGCGTCATTTTTCACAAGCCCTTTAACAAGCAGCTCAATATTCAACTAGATCAGGATGATTTTTGGTTGAATCAACCAAAAAACATAAACCTGATCGCTTTCAAACTGTTAGAGCAACTTTATGGGTTCATTTGAACCCATGTTGCTCTATGCCGTTTCGTGCGGTCTGAGCATTCAGCCCCGCACATCACCGATCCGGCAGTCAACTTCATAAACGAGATATTGTGCTGCGGAGGTTCAACGTCAAGACGCCGAGTGTGTGCCTGCGCCTCACATTTCCGAAATTTGATCAACACAGGCTTTACTCTTTATGAGGAGTAAGTTCTCTCAGGTTCTGGCGATTGGCTTGCGAACATGGTCTATGGGCATCAATTGATTATGGCGGCAAGGTAAAGCACACAAGCTGATGCAGGAAATTTTCGAACAATTCGTAACGCTGTGGGTGGTTATCGACCCGATCGGCACCATTCCGGTTTTCGTCGCTGTGACAGCAGGCATTTAAGCGAAAAAACGCACAGACATCGCCATTCATGCTGCCGTGCTGGCGATCTGTGTGTTGATGTTCTTCCTGGTCGCCGGACAATTCCTGATTGATGCGCTGGGCATCGGCCTGCCCGCCTTCCAGATCGCCGGCGGTCTGATCCTGTTCCTGTTTGCGTTGACAATGATTTTCGGCGATTCAAAACCCAAACAGGAAATCAGCAACGCAGATGCTGACGAGGAAACGGAAAGCCCGGCGGTGTTTCCGCTGGCGGTTCCGTCACTGGCGTCGCCCGGTGCGATGCTGGCGGTTGTCCTGCTCACCGACAACAACCGGTTCAGTTTTGCCGAACAGGCGGTAACTGCCGGGATACTGGTTGCGGTGGTGGGTGTTGCACTTGTTCTCATGCTGCTGGCCGCGCCAATCCTGAAAGTCATCGGTACCAGCGGGGCAGCCATCGTCAGCCGGGTCATGGGAATGATCCTGGCAGCGGTCGCAGTCGACAATGTCATTGCTGCGGTGCTGGAGCTGATAAAAACCAATACCGTTTGAAATCTGTACTGCCCAACAATAACGGCCGCCTGCAAAATACAGGCGGCCGAAGCGGTGTCTTGCATTCCCCAGCTTTAAGCAGCGGCAACCTTGGTCAATGCGCGGTCCACCGATGCCACGACTTCATCCAGGTCGGATTTGGTGCAGATCAGCGCCGGTGAGAAGCACAGCGTGTTGTTGAGACCGCTGAGTGAGCGGTTGGTGGCACCGATAATGACCGCATCGGTTGCGAAACAATTACCCACGATGGCCTGTGCGGTGGCCTCGGGAACCGGGTCGCGCGTCTCGCGATCAAGCACCAGCTCCATGCCGCAGAACAGGCCTTTGCCACGCACATCGCCAATCATGGCGTGCTTGCCTTTCAGGCGCTCGAACTGTTCCAGCAGGTATTCACCCATGGCAGTGGTGTTTTCCAGCAGCTTCTCGTCTTCGAGAATGCGCATGTTTTCCAGCGCCGCCGCAGGGCCGGCCGCACAACCGCCAAACGTGGAGATATCGCGGAAATAGCTCATCGGGTCAGACGGGTCCGCCTTGAACTCGTTGAACACGGCTTCCGTTGTCACCGTGCACGAAATGGCGGCATAGCCTGACGCCACCCCCTTGGCCATAGTCACCATGTCCGGCTCGATGCCGTAATGCTGATAACCGAACCATTCGCCGGTGCGGCCCATGCCACACACAACTTCGTCGATGATCAGCAGAACATCATACTTCTTGCAGATTTCCTGGACGCGGTCCCAATAGCCTTGTGGCGGTGTAATCACGCCACCGCCGGCCGTAACCGGCTCAAGGATGAGGCCGCCGACCGTGTCAGCTCCCTCGCGCAGGATAACCTCTTCAATGGCGTTGGCGGCGCGGATGCCGTAATCGTCCACCTCGCCCCACTGCGAGCGGTATTCCAGGCAGTGCGGCACTGCCACGAAACCGGGTGTAAAC
>JABDRA010000031.1 GCA_013041995.1 Anderseniella sp.
CGGCAGGCCATGAAAAGCGGCAAGGCCTGCAGTCCGGCCAAATGATCCTCGTTTCCGGATCGCGACAGATACCGGTTCAGAATGCGGTTTGCATGACCATCTTCTCCAAGATGGCCCAGGTCCATCAGCAGAAAGGCCAGATCGTACAGTATGTCGACGGTCGCAATCTCGTCGTTGAATTCTATGGCATCGAACAGAACCGGCTGGTCATTCAGGGTAATAATGTTGGACAGGTGCAGGTCGCCATGACAGCGGCGCACATACCCTTGCCCGCCACGGGCATCCAGCAACCGCCCACATTGGCGCAGCGCAGCTTTCGCTGCTTTCTCAAATCGGTGCACTTCAGGTAGTGGCAAAAACTCTGCCGCTTCATCGAAGGCAGCACACAGTTCATCGACGATGGCGACCATTCTGCTGGCTGCATTATGATCGCGCACAACAGGCGCTTCGGCCTGATACCTGCCAATCTCATCGGATAGACGGTCCACGAAATCAGAGGTCAGTCCGTCGGTTTTGATCACGTCACCGAGGAGCGACTTGTTCGGAAAACGCCGCATGTGCAAGGCCCATTCCACCGGCTCTCCGGCCCCGTTGAGCGCAAGCTCGCCAGCTGCTTCGCGGGTAACTGCCACAACATCAAGATAAATCCGGGGTGCATGAGGCTGATTGATCTGCAGTTCATAGTCACAGGCCGCCTTGCGCTTTTCCAGGGTTGCAAAATCGAGGTAGGGAAAGGTAACAGCCTTCTTGATCTTGAAGGCCTCGTGTTCGGTCAGGAAAACCATGGCAGCATGGGTCTCCACCACTTCAACACGACGCTCGATGCCCGGGTAAGACGCCGGGTCTGAGAGAAACGCAATTATCTCCGCCTGATCCGGGGCCTCATTTGTGTCTGGAGTTGCCGGGTTCATCGTCACGACCTCGACACCAGCGTGCCTGCCCGCCCTTCAAGAATATCAGCTGCGTCTTCCAGCCGCCCTATCCCGGCCATGCCTCCGGTTTGCATCACAAACCGGCACGCGGCATCGACCTTGGGTTGCATGGATCCGGCTGCAAATTCGTGTTGCAGCAATTCATCGGGGCTCACCTTGTCCAGCCCCTGCTGTTCAGGCGTATTCCAGTTAAGGTAAACCCGGTCCACGTCCGTCAGCATCAGCAGCGCATCGGCTTCAATATTCTTCGCCAGCAGGGAACTGGCGGCGTCCTTGTCAATCACCGCCTCAACGCCGACAAGAGAACCGTCTGCCAGGCGCACGACGGGAATGCCGCCACCGCCGGCGCAGATCACGGTGACGTCGTGGTCCAGCAACAGCTTTATAATCGCCGTGTCCGGGATGTGTTTTGGTTCCGGAGATGCCACCACACGCCTGAATTTCGCGCCATCGGGCTTGACTGTCCAGCCTCGTGCCTGTGCCAGTTTGCGGGCTTCTGCTTCGTCATAGACAGGCCCGACAGGTTTGGTTGGATTACCGAATGCCGGGTCGCGGGCATCCACTTCGACCTGGGTCAGCAGTGTTGCAACCTTGTGGCACGAGCCCAGCGCATTTTCCAGTTCCTGCTCTATCAGATAACCGATCATGCCTTCGGTTTCGGCCCCTAGAAGATCAAGTGGAAATACGCTGTCCGCATCGTAGGCCGCAGACTGCAGCGCAAGCAGGCCGATCTGGGGTCCGTTGCCATGAGTTACGGTGACCTTATGGCCCGAAGAAACCAGCTCTGCAATCGAGCGTGCCGCGCGTTTGACATTTTCACGCTGGTTCGCAGATGTCATTGGCTCGCCCCGGCGCAACAGGGCATTACCGCCAAGAGCGACAATCACTTTCACCGCATCACTCTCCCAGCGTGGCGACTAGAACCGCCTTGATCGTGTGCATGCGGTTTTCCGCCTGGTCGAACACAATGGAGTTGGCGGACTCGAACACCTCGTCGGTCACCTCCATGGCATCAAGACCGAACTCCTTGTGTATCTGCTTGCCCACCTTGGTCTCCGTGTTGTGGAAGGCCGGCAGGCAATGCATGAACTTTGTATCCGGGTTTCCCGTCTGCTCCATCACAGCCGCGTTCACCTGATAGGGCTTGAGCAGCTCAATTCGTTCTGCCCATTTCTCCTTTGCCTGCCCCATGGAAAGCCACACATCGGTATAGATGAAGTCGCAGTCGCGAACCGCCTCCGCAACGTCTTCGGTAATCAGTATCCGGGCGCCAGTATCAGTCGCGATCGCTTCAGCCTCATCGACAATGCTTTGAACCGGCCAGCAGGCTTTTGGCGCACCCAATCGGATATCCATTCCCATTTTCGCGCCACCAATCAGCAGGCTGTCGCCCATATTGTTGCCGGCATCGCCAAGAAAGCACAGCGCAACCTTAGAAAACGGTTTGCCGCTGTGTTCGCGTATTGTCAGAAGGTCTGCCAAAACCTGCGTCGGATGAAATTCATCGGTCAAACCATTGTACACCGGCACACCGGCATGTTCGGCAAGTTGTTCTGCCGTTGCCTGGCCAAATCCGCGATACTCGATTGCATCATAGACCCGGCCAAGAACGCGTGCGGTATCCTTCATGGTTTCCTTGTGCCCGATCTGGGTGCCGGACGGTCCCAGATAGGTAACGTGTGCGCCCTGATCATAGGCCGCCACCTCAAACCCCACCCTGGTACGCGTCGAATCCTTTTCGAAGATCAGCGCAATTTCCCTGCCGTCAAGTCTTTTACGCTCAATGCCCGCCCGCTTGGTTGATTTCAGGTCCATGGCCAACTCGATCAGGTGGCTGATCTCATCGGGAGAAAAATCGCGAAGTGTCAGAAAGCTGCGGTTCTTGAGGTTGATTGACATGGAAAGGGTTCCTTCAACGTTACAGCGGATCACGAACGATCGGGCAGGTCATGCAATGCCCGCCACCGCGGCCGCGGCCAAGTTCCGCCCCGCGGACGGTGATGACCTCGACGCCGGCTTTGCGCAGCTGGGTATTGGTGAAGACGTTACGGTCGTACGCAACCACCACGCCGGGCTCGAGCGCGACAACATTATTGCCGTCGTCCCACTGTTCACGAGCTTGCTCGAAGCTGTCGCCGCCGGTGGCGATCACGTTCAGCTTCTTGACCCCGATTGTCTCCGCGGTCACTTCAAACAGGGATTTCAGTTCCTGCCGGCAATCAACATCGCCCGGCTTGCTGCCGGGACGCAGGCTGTAGCAGGTAATCTCATTTGCCACCTCGACAAAGCTGGTCACCAGATCACGATCACAAAACGAAAACACCGTATCCAGGTGCATGGCCGCCCGCGACTTGGGCATCTGGCACGCAATGACCCGGCTGGCGGCTTCAGCCTCAAACAGGGCACGGGCTACCTGACCCACAGATTGCGGTGTGGTGCGTTCACCCATACCGATCAGCACAAGACCGCCACCAAGCGGCATCACATCGCCGCCTTCAAGACTCGCCGGTGCCCGGCCAGTGTCGCCATCACCCCACCAGATATCGAATTCAGCGTCCTTGAACCTGGGATGAAACCGGTACACGGCGTCAGTCAGCAGTGTTTCTGGCTGGCGGGCCGACCAGTGCATCGGATTGAGGGTCACGCCACCATAGATCCAGCAACTGGTATCGCGGGTGAATATGGTGTTCGGCAGTGGCGGCAACACAAACCCGTCAGGACCCAGATAGGGTCCAAACATGCCTTCCGGTTTGAACGGCAGGTCCTGCACGGCAACGCCACCGATGAGATATCGCGCCAGATCGGCGGCAGGCAGGTCATCCATCCAGCCCCGCAGTTCCGACATCATGCCGATACCCACATGGTTCTCAGTCAACCGGCGGTCGAGAAGCCAGTTTCTCGCAGGCTCTTGTTGCACGGTTTCTGCCAGCAAATCGTGCAATTCGAGGACTTCGACGCCACGATCTGCAATTTTCGCGCAAAAGTCGTGATGATCCGCCTTGGCCTGCTGAACCCAGAACACGTCATCAAACAAGAGCTCGTCGCAATTGGCAGGCGTCAGCCGCTCGTGCGCCAGGCCAGGGCGGCAAACCAGCACCGTGCGCAGCTTGCCGACTTCCGAATGAACGCCGGGTCTCCAGGTCATGCCGCACCGCCTTGCATTGCCGTTACACTCAAGGCTGCGACAACCATGACGGTCAGGATGAGCAGCAGCGGCCACACAAACTTCAGCCACTTGTCATAGGAAATCCGGCCAATGGCGAGAGCGCCGACCACCACCGCGGATGTCGGCGTAATCAGGTTCACCAGGCCCGACGCTGACTGAAATGCCGTCACCACAAGCTCGCGGCCGACACCGGCAAAATCCGCCAGCGGCGCCAGTATCGGCATGCTGAGCACCGCAAGGCCGGATGTCGACGGCACCAGGAACGACATTAGCACCTCAACAGCGAACACGCCATTGATGAAAGCAATCGCCGACAGCCCCTGAATTGCCTGTTCGCCCCAGTGCAGGATGGTGTCGGTAATCTTGCCCGCATCCATGATCACCACGATGCCGCGTGCCAGTCCGATGATCAGGGCAACGCCCAAAAGGTCTCTGGCGCCGGCGAGGAATGCGTCAACAAAGGG
>JABDRA010000076.1 GCA_013041995.1 Anderseniella sp.
TGCCGAGGTATTCAGCACAAGACGAGTCTCACTGGCGGTAGCTGAAGCCTATCTTGGGCCTCGAACCGGCCGGCGTGTACTGGATGGGCAAATCACCAGAGGCGACATAGACAGTATCAATTCAGCAATTATGGTCAGTGACATTCGCGACTGGACCGGGCTTAGCAATCGCATGGCTGCAAAAGATGCGCTGGCGCTGGCCAATGAGTATTTCGAAATCATTGCCCAGGCGGTTGAGTCAAATGGGGGTGAAATCCTCAAGCTCATCGGTGATGGGGTGTTGGCAGTCTTTCCATTGGACGAACAGCACAAATCATCCCCGGCTGCCTGCCGCAATGCGCTGTCGGCCGCCCGCCAGGCACTGCAGACCACGGATCGTTCTCCTGATCTCCACTTTGGCATCGGGCTGCATTTTGGAGAAGTCCTTTACGGCAATATCGGTTCGACAACCCGGATAGACTTTACGGTGCTCGGCCAGGCCGTAAACATTACCGCCCGCATTGAAGGATTCTGCAGCCGGCTTGAAATACCTCTACTGTTTTCACGGGAATTTGCTGACCAGACCGGCGAAGCAGGTCGTGTTGTGGCAAATGAAACCCTCAAGGGGTATGACGATCAGTTCGAGATCCTCACCTGCTGATAACACGGGCCCTGAATCGGGAAGCAACACAATGATCGATGACGAAACCATCTCTGCCTACAATAACCAGGTTGAAGCCTATGCCGACCTGGCCAGGCAAGCGTCGCCGGATCCGCTTCTTGTGGCTTTCATGGCTCATGTCAAACTGGGCGGACTCATTCTCGACCTGGGATGCGGGCCTGCCAACGAGGCTGCCAGCATGTGCCGTGGCGGGTTTACGATCGATGCGATTGATGCATCGCCTGAAATGGTCAGGCTGGCAAACGAGACCCACGACATCGGCGCGCGGCTGGCAACCTTCGACGATATTGACGGATATGACACCTATGACGGGATCTGGGCAAATTTCAGCCTTCTGCATGCACCGTCGGAAGACTTTCCCCGTCATCTGGCCGCATTGTATCGCGCTCTCAAGCCAGGCGGGCACTTTCATATTGCCATGAAACTGGGAACCGCCTCAGCCCGTGACAGCCTCGGGCGGCACTACACATATTATTCGCAATCGGAATTGTCAGACCTGCTGACCCGTGCCGGGTTTGTCATTGATGACGCGACCACCGGAGAAATCATGGGCCTGGCGGGAGGCATTGAACCCTGGATTGCCTTAAGAGCCCACAAGCAGGCTGTGTAGACAGGTTGCATAATAACGGCGCCAGCCTGACTGCGGCGTTGTCAGGAACCATGATGTGCGGATATCCCACACGTCTGCCAGCCGCTGCATGACAGTTGGGTTGCTCATCGTCGGATACCCGCCATACGAGTACAGGGTGAATTCGGAAAAATACAGCTGACCGTCGTGAATGTACAAATCACAACGAACAAAATCGAACGGCTCCGACAGCACCCGCGAGACCCGACATATGTCGAGGTATTGGTCCGGTAAAACCGCCTCGCCGGACAACACATTGATTTCTGAGTGCCCCGTCTGCACACAACCTGTGTGATCAACAACGGCATCGATCCGCTCGCCGGTATCATCAAGCTGGCGACAAAAGGTCAGCGCAATCTGGCCATCGCGCCCGATATAGGTCTTGTATTCATTGGCGAGCGGCCGGCCGTCCGGCTCCAGCAGCATTTCTTCCACAAACACCTTGGCTTCAACGCCGTAATATCCCCACTCGGCATGATGTTGTCCAAAACGCCTGTCCATCCAGCCATTGACGGTTCGGTTCAGCTCCTGGCGATCATGTTTGCCGTCGCGCACGGAATAGTTCCAGCCCGATCCGTGATTGGTCTTCACCACCACGCTGCCCTGGAGCAGCTCGTCGGGAATATCCTCTGCCCGGTCCCCGATCCAGAGCGTCTCCGGCACCCGCACGTCCGGGCAAAGCTGTTGCGCCAATTGCTTGGCCAGCAGCTTGTCACTGGCCTGCGTGAACAAGGGGTTGCGATCAAAGATTTTCCGCCAAGTGTACTTTTCATTGGAAGACCTGGGCAGGGCCGGGTCGGGCCAATGCCCGAGCGCACGCCGGAAATTCACCATCTGGCGCGGATAGGCCATGTAGCACCAGATACGCACAAGCATGACAAACGTATGCGCCGACAGATTAGACGGTCCGGCAACCGCGGTCATCGGGTGACCTTGCCCTCAAGCCCGGCAGCCGCGTCATCGCCCGCGCCCGGTATCTGCATCTCGAACACGTCGCGCACTACGGTGTAGTCATAATAGCCCATGCGTGCGATCGGCTGCAGCTTTGCGATATCAAGCTTTCCGGCGGCATCCACATAGTCATCAGCCACATGTATGCGTTCAACTCTGGCAAACACCACATCCACCGTGCCGACCGGTGAATTGCCTTCCAAAGTATGGGTGGACAGATAACGGCATTCATAATGAGCAGGCGCTTCGGCGACACGGGGTGCGGCGCAATGAACACTCTGCGCCTTTGTAACACCTGCATGAGCGAATTCGTCTTCGTTTGCGGCAAGCGCCATGGCGGATATGTTGACGGCTTCGCGCAGGTTCCAGGTCGCCATGTTCCAGACAAACCAGCCGGTCGCCTGTGCATTCGCCACTGTGTCCTTGACCCGGCCGTCCGGATACCGGTTTGCCGCGAACATGACCATGGGCGGATCAAAAGTCAGGTTCTGCCACTGACTGTACGGTGCCAGGTTCGCCACGCCATCGCTGCCGATTGTCGACAACCATCCGATTGGCCGGGGCACAGTGCAACTCTTGAATGGCGAATAAGGTAGCGGGCAGGTCTCCCGCCCCGGATCGTATTCCAATGTCGCCTCCCCGGTTACACTGCGCAGCCAGACCACAGCCGCTGTTTTCTTGCCGGCCCTTTCAGATCTTGAGGATCAGCTTGCCGAAATTTCCACCGGTGTAAAGCAGCTTCAGCACATCCGGGAACGCATCAAGACCGCCGTCGCGCACGTCCTCCTTGAACTTGAGCTTGCCGTCCTTGTACCAGGTGCCAAGCTGTTTGTAGGCTTCGGGATATTTGTCGATGAAATCAAAAACAATAAGCCCCTGCACCCGCAGCCGGTTCACCAGTATGGAGCGGAAGTTATACGGTCCCGGCACCGGTGCGGTGGCGTTATAGGCTGAAATCAGGCCGCAAATGGCGATACGGCCCTTGAAATTCATCAGCGGCAGGACAGCGTCCAGGATGTCGCCGCCGACATTTTCAAAGTTCACGTCAATGCCATCAGGACAGGCGGCCTTGAGGTCATCAGCCAGCCATCCCTTCTTGTAGTCAACAGCAGCATCGAAACCGAACTCATCGGTCAGTGCAGCGCACTTGTCAGGACCACCGGCAATACCAACTGTCCAGCAGCCGTAAATGTTGGCAATCTGGCCGACAACCTGGCCGACTGCACCGGATGCCGCCGACACCACGACAGTCTCGCCTTCCTTTGGTTCCCCGACATAGGTCAGCCCGCAATAGGCGGTAAGACCTGGCATGCCGAGGCCACCTACCCAGGTCTGCAACGGCGCCAGCGACGTGTCTGCCTTGGCGATGCCCTGCCCGTCGGTAATGGCGTGAGACTGTACCCCGAGCAGCCCGGAGACCGTATCACCCTCCTTGAATTTCGGATGGCGTGACGCATCCACGGTGCCGGACACGAACGCCCGCATGACCTCGCCGATGCCGACAGGCGGCACATAGGACTTTGCTTCGTTCATCCAGCCGCGCATGGCAGGATCAAGCGAAACGTAGGCTGACCTGACCCGAAACTGCCCCTCGGCAGGATCACTTAGTGCTTCCTCGGCAATTGTAAAATCCTCACGCTGGACCTCGCCATGGGGTCGGCGTGCCAGTCGTACGGTCTTGTTCATCGTCATGTTGTTCATGCCCTTCGTTACGCTTGCTGCTGCGCCCGGCGCAGCCACATTCCAAACAGAAAAATACCGAAGCACACTGCAAGCGACAGCGGAAGACCATGCGGGCCCATTGCCTGCATGGCACCGCCGGCAATTAGTGAACCTGCAAGCGCACCTGACCCCCACATGGTCGCAAAGGATGACGACCCGGCAATCAACTGGTGACCGGTATAGCGATCCCCCAATATGGCCAGCGCGCAGGTGTAGATGCCGTAGCCACTGGCCCCGACCATGAACAATACCGGCCATTGCACCCAGGTGCCCGCCATAAATGGAAGCACCAGCAGCAGGACAAGGGTCAGCACTCCCAGTCCCGCCAGTACGGCACGCCGGTCCTTGTGGTCGATCAGCCAGCCGATCGGCAGCAGCAGGATCTCGTTGCCGACAATCAGCACGGTCAGCATGTTGGAAGACGCGGCCAGGTCGTACCCCAGCCTGACCCCGTAAACCGGTATGAGGCTCAGGGTCGCTGCGTCAAACACGGCAAAGATAAACACTGCAGCAAGCAGGATTGGTGCCTTGGGAATGAAGGCCAGGATGTCGCCCCAACCGGCGTGTGCTTCAGCCTCAAGCCGCTCTTCCTGAATGAGAGCAATTGGGACGGTCGCCGCCGCAAGAACCACCGCACCGATTACAAACGGCAACCAGCCATCAATCCCGATCAGCGAGATCAGCAACGGCCCTGCCCCGAAACTGGCCGCCAGTGCCGCACCGCAAATTGCCACCACCTTGCCGCGCGAACCCGGGTCGGCATATTTCACCACCCAGCTCTCCGATAGAACGAACAGCGTCGATACCATCATGCCATGGATCAGGCGAAGCACGAACCAGGCTTCAAGCGACGGGAACAACTTGTAGCCGAGCAACAGGAGTGCGGCTGAAAACGCCGCCAACATCGTCACTGTTCGCGCGCCGAAGCGCCGCGCCAGTACTGGAATGAAAACGGAAAATACTAAAATACCGAGCGGCGACATGGCGGCGTTCATGCCGATAACGGTTTCAGACACCCCGCGGCGTTCAAGCAATAGCGACAACAACGGGTAGGTCAGCCCCATGGCAAAGCCGAACACGATGATGGCCGCACATGCCGCAAGCAGGTTACGGCGCCGAACACTCGGGTGGATGTCTGCAATTACAGTCATGGATCATGACTGGACACGAGGCCGCCAATGGGGTCAAGCCACGGCCCGGTCAATACTGACATGCCACTGGATCAGAGCTGTTTTCGCCAACTCTGCCGCACCAGATGGCCGCCTGACACGATCAGGCAAAAAGCAAACAGAATGTAGGGTGCCGCCAGAACATGAGGCAGCGTTTCATGACCTGCCACTTTGAATACCCAGCCGGTCACCGGCGGTCCGATTATACCGCCTATCCCCCACATGGCCGCCACGGCAGCGGAGCCCGCCACCAGCATGGGCCCCTTGAACCGGTCTCCCATGGCAACCAGAGCCAGCGAATATAGAGCATAGGCGCAACTGCCCAGTGCCACGGCCAATGGCCAGGCCAGCCAGGTCTTAATAACGACAGGCATAGCCAGCGCCAGCGAACAGGTCCCAAGCGTGGCAATCCAGATCACTCCGCGCCGCGACCAGCGGTCGGCCAGCCATCCGATCGGCAACTGGAACAATGCCGCACCGGCCACGGCTGCTCCCAGCAGCCAGGCCGCAGACGACAGGTCCAGAGAGATGCGGACAGCATAGATCGGGAAAAACGACAACATGACCGAATCGAACAGGGTCATGGTCAGCACGCCCCGCAGCAGCAACGGCGCCGCCCAGGCAAATAC
>JABDRA010000077.1 GCA_013041995.1 Anderseniella sp.
GTTCGGTTATGCCCATGTGCCGTGGATGAAGCCAAACCAGAAACTGATACCTGAAGTGGCATTGCCTGATCCGCTTGCAAGAGTCCGGCAGGCCAATGCGGCATCTGAGATTCTGCAGGACGGTGGCTATCTGCCGATCGGCATGGATCATTTCGCGCTGCCGCAGGATACCCTGGCGATTGCGGCAACCGAAGCAAGACTGCGGCGCAATTTCCAGGGCTATACGGATGACCCCTGTGCCACCCTATTGGGCGTCGGCGCGTCGTCAATCGGACGCGTGCCTGCAGGATATATTCAAAACGAGACGGCAACGGGCAACTATGTGCGCGAGGTGGAGTCCGGCCGGCTGCCGGTGTCGCGAGGCATCGAACTGACGGATGAAGACAAACTGCATGCAGACATCATCGAAAGTCTCATGTGCCGGTATTCATTCAGTATCTCAGCGCTGCGCAGCAACCATGGTTCGCTGACAGATCATATTGTTTCGCACATTCAGGACGCTCTGGATGCAGACACTGATGGTCTTGCCGACTTTGACGGAGACACGTTCCGGATTCAGCCTCACGGGCATGGCTTTGTGCGCACCGTCGCGTCGTGGTTCGATACCAGGATGCGTGAGAAGGCAGCCAGGTATTCAATGGCCGTCTAGCTGGGTTCAACTGGTGCCGTGTTGCTCCAGAAACTCCTTTACGGAACTGGCAAGCCGAGCCCAGTCGGTAAATTCCTGAGGTTCATCAGGGCGGAGTTCGACCTGGTCCTTCAATATGATGTGCTCCAGGATCTGTTGCTGAAAATAATCATACTCCTCGCTTCTGACCGCGCCTGCCACAGCCAGACTTTGCTCAGGCGTCCAGCCGGTGCGGTCTGTGAAATCCGAGATGTAGGCGGCAGCGTCAGCAGCCTTTTCCTCAAAAGCCGCGGCCAGGCTGACGGACATGAACATGCCCGGTTTTGCCGTGAGCACTTCCCGGCTGGCTGTCACAAACACCTCAATTTCGTTTTGATGTACGTCCTGATGGACCGATGCCGCAACAATGAAGGCGTCGAAATCATCTGTGTGAACATCCCGGCGCTTGCGGGCCGTATCCAGCAGTTCTGCCTCATGCCCCAGGTCAACAACCTGATCGGCGATAGCCTTGGAGATTTTTCGGGTTTGTCCCTCCGTGGTTGCATAGGCAATCAATACCTTCATCGCTCACCTCCAGCGCTGTTTGTGACGTGAACCATGGTTGCATCGCCCGGGAACGCTTCCGTTGATCGAGATCAATGCCGATTGCATTACCTTGTGAGAATGTGTTCACAGGGCCAATGGGATTTCAAAAAGGTGGATGCCATGACATCTATTGTGAAACGAGTTCGCCGCATGTTGAACCAGCGCAGGGACGGTCAGTTCCTGCTGGCGCTCGATGGTTCCCAGCAATCAGACGTTGGCATCTCCTCAACGGACCTGCAGTCGCTGGCCGCGTGCCCCGCCGACACACGCGCGCGGATGGAAGCGATGGCTGAGGCGCACGGGCTTGCGCCGGATGCGTTGAACCGCGAGCACTGGCGTGAAGTCGACATGGCTCGCGCTTGCGGGCATTGCGGCCGGCGCCGCGTATGCAGCAAATGGCTGGCGGGCAAGCGTGGCGATCTGTCGGCAAGTGACTTCTGCCCCAATGCGCCACACTTCGCCGAACTGGCGAAATCATCCTGATCCGGTGGTCTTCGGCCTGACCGAAGCCCGGTAATCATCGTTTTTTCCAAAATCCGGTTGTTGCTGGTGCTGACTTGTCATGCGTCAGTTCGACTGCTGGTGCAGCCTGTGTGTATTGGTATCTTTGCGCCATTGGCCGGGTAACCATCGAAAAGGGGCACGCAACGATGATTGGCAGGGACGGACATGCTTTGCCGGCTGACCATGTGGCGCGCCTGCCGTTGAACAATGAAGTTCACGCGCGCCCGCCGGAAGCATTGCCGAAGCGGGCGCGGCTTACCTATGTGGTATTGTTTGGCGAACTGGACATGGCACCGCTGGCTGACCTGTGCGAGCGCTTTGGTGTGGCGCCACCGGCACAGGGCAGCAATCATTTCAGCGCCGACCTTGGCCCGTTCCGGTTGAAGTGGGAACGCCACACCGAGTTTACGCGCTACTGGTTCTTTGTGCCGGCAAGCGGCGTCGGGGACCTGTTTGGTATTACTGCACTTGAAGCGGTGCCGCGGGACTGGTTGCAGACGCTGGCCGGTGAAGTCCTGGTCGCCAATCATGTCGAGATGCTGCCATTGCCCAAGACAAAGCTGGATGAGGACAAACTGTCCAAAGACAACTTCGGCAGTAATCCGATAGTAGGCGCTGAAGTCGCAGGCGGGCTGGGCCGGGTTTACACGGACTTCCGCATTCATGCAGACGGTTTCGGCAGGCTGCTGATATTTGATAACGCCATGAGCCCGCGCCAGCGCGGGCGAACCGTCCAGAGGCTGCTTGAAATTGACACCTATCGCGTACTGGCGTTGCTGACCCTGCCTGTTGCCCGCAACCTGATGCCGGTGCTGAACGGGTTTGAAACCGAATTGGGTGAAATCACATCGGCCATGCGTGGTGCTGACGAGGCGGATGAACCGAAGCTGCTCGACCGCCTGACGCTGCTGCATTCCGATGTGGTTCGCGAGCACACCAACAGCCAGTTCCGGTTTTCGGCAGCGCGCGCCTATGCGGACCTTGTGGCGTTGCGGATTTCGGAATTGCGTGAAAGCCGCATCGAAGGCCTGCAACTGTTTGCAGAGTTTACCGATCGCCGCCTGTCTCCAGCGATGCGGACCTGTGAAGCGGTATCCGGGCGCCTGTCGATCATGTCTGAACGCGTGGACCGGGCAACGCAGTTGTTGTCAACACGGGTTGATATCAGCCGGGAAAGACAGAACCAGTCGCTGCTGACGAGCATGGACAACAGGGCCAAGCTGCAATTGCGATTGCAGGAGACGGTGGAGGGCCTGTCGATTGCAGCCATCACCTATTACATTGTCGGCCTTGTCGGCTATACCGCCAAGGGTGCGGGTGCGGCGGGAGTTTTGTCTGTCAATGCAGACGTGGTCACGGCGCTGGCCATTCCGGTTGTCTTGCTGGTGGTGGCAATTGGTGTGCGCCGGGTGCGCAAATCGATTACCGACTGACTTCGCGATATTCGCTAATGTGCCGTTTGCCTGTTGCGGTTTTCACAGATTTGAATAATACATGCTGCGTTCGCCAAGCGAGTGATCACCGTTTTGGATTGCCTGGCCTTCAGAGCGGTCTGAAAGGTGATTTATATGGTGGGCCTGTAGCTCAATTGGTTAGAGCCGACGGCTCATAACCGTCTGGTTGCAGGTTCGAGTCCTGCCGGGCCCACCACTAACTCTTTGTTATTGCAATATAATTTCGTATTTCTGACTCTTGATTTTGGAGAGTGCTTCTTGCATCAAATAACTTGTCTTCGCTACCTATAGTTGTGAAAAATACATGCTTACTTGGAATTCTTCGGTTTCCACATTCCGTGTAAATTAGGCGTATTTATCTCGTAAAATCAAAGGCTTACAAATGCACTGGTTGCATCTTCGAGTCGATTGTGTGCCACCACCCTTATCCGTCTCAGTCTGTGTAATTTGCCCTGCACCAGGAATACTCCGACATTCCGGCGGGTTAGCGGAGCCGTTGGCGGAACCTTCTGGCGGTGAGACCCGAAAGTGGAGCCCGAATGGCGGCAAATAC
>JABDRA010000058.1 GCA_013041995.1 Anderseniella sp.
TCTTGTTTGGCGTATTTACATTTACGCTGTGGTGGCTTTTGAAACTGTCGTTGAATGAAATCGGGGTGTGGGGACCAATTCTCATCGCGCCGCCGTGTCTGGTCGTTGCCTGGCTCATCGACAGGAAGGTATTGCGCGCCTGGCAGGTACCGGACGAGGAACCGCTGTAAATCGTCGAAATGACCGGCTCACCCGGGTATGCGCCACCCGCAAACAGTCACTGGTCAAAAAGCTCCTGAAGCTTGATGCGCTGGATCTTGCCGGACGGGCCTTTTGGCAGTTCGGTCATGAAGTGAATCCGGTCCGGTGTTTTGAAAGAACCGATTTTCGAGGTGCACAGGTTTATCAGGTCCTGCTCGTTGACACTGGACCCGGCATCGAGTGCAACGCCTGCTTCAATGCGCTGGCCGTAGCGCTCGCAAGTGCAGGCAAAGGCGGCTGCCTCTATGACATCGGGATGGGCATAGAGCGCCTCGTCGACCTCGCGCGGGGCAATGTTTTCACCCCCCTTGATGATCAGTTCCTTGAGCCTGCCGGTGATGAACACATAACCGTCTTCGTCCATGCGTCCGAGATCGCCGGTGCGCAGCCAGCCATCATCTGTCAGTGAGGCGGCGGTGGCTTCCGGGTTGTTGAGATAGACCCGCATGACATTGGGCCCGCGCACCAGCACCTCTCCTTCCACACCGGCAGGTACTTCATGCTGGCTGTCGTCGGCAATTATCACTTCATTGCCGATTGCCAGGCCCGGTGAGCCGATTTTGCGGTCTCCCGGCGGCAGCGGATTCGACAGGATCTGCGCGGCAGTTTCCGTCAGGCCCATGGTTTCGATGATGGGAAGCCCGAATTTGGTTTCAAACGCTTCGTGAACATCGGGTGACAGAGGTGCTGATGCTGAACGCCCGAACCGCAGACCGGGAATGTCGGCGGGATTGGATGTCGCGGTTTCCACGTCATGCAACAGGTACGAAATCTGGGTCGGCACCACGGAAAACCAGGTGCAGGCATAATCGCGGATGGTGGACCAGAACGAGGACACGGAAAATTTTGGCGGCACAACCACCCCTCCGCCGGACACCAGTGGTCCCATGACGGTCACGCACAGGCCGTTGATGTGATACAGTGGCAGCACGCACAAGGCGCGGTCCGACGGTGTCAGCTGATGTGCCAGAACAGCATTCAAGCCCCCCGCCAGCACACTTGACTGCCGCAGCACGACACCCTTCGGCCGGCCTGTGGTGCCGGAGGTGTACATCAGCAGGCCATCATCATCATGTGACAGTGGGACCAGGTCCGCCGCATTGTGGCAGATTTTGAAAAACTCGTCGTCGACCAGAATGGTTCGTGGCGGGTCGTCTCTGGTTTCCAGGGCTTTTGCAATCAGGTCCCGGGTGTGCTGCTGGGCCAGGACCAGCCGCGCAGACGAATGTGACAGCACGTAGGAAATCGTGTCATTGCCGGCCACCAGATTGACGGCGGTGGCCAGATAGCCGCCATACATGATGCCCAGTACTGAGATCGCTGATGCCGGGCCATTGGTCAGCGCATAAGCAACCGCTTCGCCTGGTTTGACCCCATGCAGGGCTATCCGGGCGGCAACCGCACAACACCGATCACGAAGCTCGCGGTAACTGGTCGTGCTGCCTGTTACAGGATCGGTGAGAAAGGCGGCATCCGGCGTCGTGTTGGCCCGCAGGTCGATCAGCCTGCGCACCGAAATGCCGCTGATCTGCCCGGCATCGACTGGGGCTGGATGGTTCATTCGCCGGCCTGCTGCCAGTAATCTGAAAAGATGTCTTCAACCGCCGGTTCGTTGACCGCGATGGTACGGATCACCTTGGTGGTGTTCATGAAGTGGCGATAGTTGAGATTGTCGTCTATGGAATTGCCGCCCCAGCTGCCGCAGCCCATGGACAGGGAAAACGGCATGCCATTGTCAAATGATCCGCCGGTGGCAAAGCAGTGTGCCTGGTTGACGATGACCCGGCAGGTCGCCATCTCCAGCCCCATGCCGACAGCTCTTTTATCGTCGGACGTGTGCAGCCCGATGGAATGGCCAGCACCCTGGTGCGCCAGAATTTTCGCACTGAGGCGTTTTGCGGCTTCGAAATCACCGGCACGATAGACCGCAAGCACCAGGGACAGTTTTTCCCCTGACTCCGGGTGATCAGGACCAACGCCATCTGCCGGCACCATCAGGAAGCGGGCATTGCCAGCGTCTGCGACATCTATGTCAGCGACGTCGATAACCCGGTCAATGTCATGGGCAATCATGTGCCGGTTCAGTTTGCCGCCCTGAAACAGCGCTGACTTGAGCTTGTCGGCGGTCCCGCCGTGCAGCATGCGGCCGCCGGCTGCCTCAAGTTCCGCTATGAAGGCGTCATAGATTTCGTCGACGACCACCAGCACGTTTTCCGACGAACACGATGTGGCATTGTCGAATGTTTTCGATGCGGCAATCTTGCGCGCCGCGTCAGCCAGGTCTGCGGTCTCATCAACAATCACCGTAACATTGCCGGCCCCGACGCCGATGGCCGGCGTCCCGGACGAATAGGCACGGCGCACGTTGTCCTGGCTGCCGGTGACAACCAGCAGGTCGGTGGTTTCCATCAGGCGCTGGGTCTTCACCTTGGACGACGGCGCCGGCACCATCTGCACCAGATCATGATCAATGCCGACCTTGTCGAACTCGGCATGAATGTAGCCGAGCAGCTTTTCGCACACTTCGACACCTTTGGGCGACGGTGACAGGATAATGGCGTTGCCGCATTTCAGCGCATTGATCACATTGTTGACCGGCGTCGCCACCGGATTGGTCGACGGTACGACAGCACCGATCACGCCGATGGGACGGGCAATTTCAGTGATGCCGCGCGCCGGATCATCGGACAGGACGCCTTGTGTTCTCGCATGCTTGATATCGCGTAACAGGCCAAGGGTCTTGCGGTGGTTCTTGGTAATCTTGTCGGCCACATTGCCCAAGCCCGTGGTTGCAACTGCCATGGCGGCCAGTTCGGCATTGCGGTCCGGCTGCATCAGCGCCCAGGCCGCCGCCAGTGCTGCAGTGTCGTAGCGGGCCTGGTTGGCACCCGCCTCGTATTTGACCTGCGCAGCCCGCGCCCGGTCCACGATCGCGTCAATGATGGCTTCTTCATCTGTCGGTGGCGTTGAAAAAGCGGCTTGGCTGGACATGATTAGTGGGTCCCGGGTTCGGATTTGGTTGGTCTGGGTGTTCTTGAAGGCGGAGCGAAACAGGCTCCGCCTTCAAAGGTTGTGGTTGTCGGTATAGGAGTTACAGTCCCTTCAGCAGTTCTTTCAGAACCGCCTCACGGTCTGCCCACATTTTCTGCACTTCCTCCCGGTTCATTATTTTCATCGGTGAGCCGCCGGCTTTCATGCGCTTGGCAACGCGGTCATGGGCAAACATCATCGGCACCTGCTTGGCCAGTTTGTCGATGACTTCCGGTGGCGTTCCCTTCGGCACCATGAGGCCGCGGAAATTGACCGATGAATTGTCTACATCAAGGCCTGCTTCCTTGAGCGTCGGTACATCCTTGATGAATTCATTGCGCTCCAGATCGGCAACCCCGAGTATCTTGACGTTACCGGCTTCACGGGCGCGGAACGCATCAGACAGGTTGTTGATGCCGGCCAGCACTTCACCGCCGATTACCGCCTTCATGGCAGCAGCACCGCCACCTTTTGTCGGTACGTAAGCCAGCTTGCATTCACATGCCTTTTCGATCTGCAGCGCTGCAATATGGTGGCCGACAAACAGGCCGGCACCGGAGGTCGTGGTCTTGCCGGGATTGGCCTTGGCGAAATCGATCAGGTCCTGCATGGAATTGAACTTGCTGTCCTTGCCGACAACGACCACGGCCGGGTCGGAGCCCCAGTTGGCAATTGGTTCAAATGAATCTGCGGAATATTTCACACCGCCCTTGATCGACTGCGCAATGAAGTGCGGGATGTTGTAGGCCGACATGGTGTAGCCGTCTGCCGTCGCTTCGGTCGCAAACCAGTTCCAGCCCTTGCGGCCACCGGCGCCGGGCTTGTTCAGAATGTAGATCGGCTGGCCGAGAATGTCCTCATTGCCGGCCACCATGGTCACGATGCGCGCCTGAAAGTCGGTTGCACCGCCTGCGCCGTAGGACACGGCTACGCCGATGGGACGATCCGGGTAATCACCGGCAAATGATCCGGTTGCCGCAACCGCCAGTGTGGCGGCTGCCAGCGCTGCTGTTTTAAAGAGTCTTTTCATATTGTCTTCCTCCCAGAAGCTTTCTTGGTTGTTTCAATCACTATTGTTCTCACCCTTATCAAATGAGGATTCCCCTTGGTGTGTGGACCTGCAGGACCACGGCGAAAAGGGTATAGATGACAGCCATGAAGGCGGCCGTCACAAGTATCCGCTTTATCCAGTCTTTGATGCTGGACCATGAAGCGGAGTCGTAAAAACTGTAAATGGCGAAAAAGGCCAACGTGGACCCGAAATAAAACCCGAGATGCTTGGCGCCGAAAAATACATACAGCAGCATCACCGCCAGGCCCGGCGCCAGGTTCTTCAGTGTTTCGACAGGGATACCCCGGCCAACCTTCGACATGCCGGTCACCGCCCGGATCAGGTTCCAGACGGCCAGCATGATGAACACCACCGAGATGACCCGGGGAAACAGGAAGGCCTCGGCCGGTTGTTCGGTAAAGCTCAGCCAGGTGACCACCGAGGCCAGCACGAAGATGGCAAATCCGGGAACAATGTGTTGCAGGCGATGCGAGGTCATTTCGCTTCCCTCCCAACCGGTTCCGCAGCGGGTGCTTTGTCGCCCGCCAGCATGTTGTTCCAGAACGAATAGGCAATCGAGGCGACAACCAGCGCAATCAGGATAATGTTCAGCGTGCCGGTGAAGAAGTAGACCCATGGACCGTCCTGCGCGGCTGCCAGCGTCATGCCCTGCGTAAAGTTGTCCCCGGCAATCGGACCCAGGATAAGGCCCAGCACCAGCGGGGCAGCGGAGAAGCCGAATTTTTCCAGAATGAACATGCCGACCCCCAGGGCCAGCATGATATGCACGTCACCAACCGACTGGCCGACGGAGTAAGATCCGAACACTGCCAGCACCAGCACCCCGGCAGCCATGATGGGCGCCGGCGCACGCGCGATTTTCGCCGCCCAGCCGGCAATCATGATACCGAAAATCACCATCAGAACCTGGCCGATCAGCATGGAGTTGATAAACGTCCACACCACTTCAGGATGCTTTTCGAAAATATCCGAACCGGGAAAGCTCTCCTTGATCAGCAAGCCGCCAAGCAGCACTGCCGCTGTCGGGCTGCCGGGTATCGACAATGTCAGCAGCGGCACCAGAGACGGGCCCACCATGGCATTGTTGGCGGATTCCGCAGCCACCAGACCTTCGGGATGACCGGTGCCGTACTTCTCCCGCTGTGGTGACATCTTGCGTGACTGGTCATAGGCAACCAGCCCGGCAATCTGGCCGCCAACACCGGGAATGAGCCCGATGATGGAGCCGACCACCGTGCCGATGGACAGGGCGCGAACATATTTGGTGAGTTCGCGCATCGATGCGGCCAGTTTCTGCCGGGGCACTTCAAGTGCTTCGACAAGTGCATCAACGCGTCCCTTTGCCATCATGTCCAGCACCTGCGGAATGGCGAACAGACCGATGAGGGCCGGAATGATGCCAATACCGCCGCCCAGGGCATCGGCAAAAATGAACCGCTCGGTACCCTGGATCTCATCATAGCCGATGGTCGACAGCCACAGGCCGATACAGCCTGACAACAGCCCTTTGACGAATGATTTCGAGTCCAGTGAACCGATCACGGTCACGCCCAGAATGGCAATCCAGAAAACGTGCGGCGTCTGGATTTTCAATACCCACTGCGCCAGCACAGGCGTCAGGAAGATCAACAGCAGAATACCGATGACCCCGCCAACACCTGATGACAGGAAAGACAGATGCAATGCCCGGGCGCCTTCGCCACGCTTGGCCATTTCATTGCCGTCAAGTGCCGTTGCGATGTTGGCGGGAGCCCCCGGTATTTTCAGCAGGATAGCGCTGACCGCGCCGCCTGCGACAGTGGACGTGTAGGCAGCGCCCAGCAGAACCAGTCCATGGGTGGCCGACATATGAAAGGTGAACGGGATCAGCAGCGCCACCGCCATTGTCGGCGACAGCCCGGGTGTCGCGCCCAGGATCAGGCCACCAATGGTGCCGCCCAGCAGCAACATGAATGCCCACGGTTCAAACACGCCGCCAAAATAATTCAGGAACTCCATCGGTCCTGTTTCTTCCCTGTTGTTCCGGTTCCCAAAAACCAGCTGCCGGCTGCATCCGGCTTATCGCTTTCTTAAAACGCTAGCGGATGAAAACAAAAATGCAAACGTTTTCATTTTGTGATAAAAATCGCCTCATGAGGTACCCGAGATCCAGAAAAGGCGCGCCTGGGATTGTTGAAGTGGCAGCCCGGGCCGGGGTTTCGATTGCTACCGTATCGCGCACGTTCAGTCAGCCCGACATGGTTCGCGCGCCGACGCGGGTGCGCATTGAACAGGCGGCTGATGATCTGGGTTACATCCGCAACCGTGCAGCCGGCGCCTTGCATAACCGGTTCTCGGGCACGCTTGGCCTGGTGGTGCCGACCATCGACAATGCCATTTTCGCCGAGCTGATCGAGGCGTTTTCGTCCCGCCTGCGTGACTTTGACCGGACCATGCTGATTGCAGCGCACGGCTATGATCTTGATCTGGAAGTGGCAATCGTGCGGTCACTGCTGGAACGGCGCATTGACGGCATTGCACTGGTCGGTTTTGACCATGCTGCTGTTTCAATGAACATGCTGCAGCAGCGTGACGTGCCGGTCATATCGGTGTGGAATTTTCGCAATGTCAGCGACATTCCCTGTGTTGGCGCAGATAACGTGGCGGCTGCCCGCACGGTGGTCCGCCATGTGCTTGATCTGGGGCATCGCGATATTGCGTTGCTGTTCCCGGACGTTGCTTCAAATGACCGGGCGCGGGACAGGATGAACGGCGTCATGGAAGAGCTTCGCCTGGCCGGCATAACCGTTCCGCCGGACCGCCTGATTTCCTGCCCGTACGATATCGGCGAGGCAAAACGGCTGGTGCGCGACCTCGTGTCAGGCAACGGGCGTCCTACGGCTATCGTATGCGGAAACGACATCATCGCCCATGGCGCGGTTTATGCCTGTTATGCAGAAGCAGTGCGTATACCGGACGACATCTCAATTGTCGGCATCGGTGATTTTCGCGGCTCGGCACATCTGGAACCGGGCCTGACCACAATTCGAATGCCGGCCCGCCGCATCGGCCGTATCGCCGCCGGTACCCTGGTCGAGATGAGCGACACCGGCATGCCGCCTGATCCGTTCAGTCAGAAAGTGGAAATCGAGCTCAAGGATCGTGGTTCGGCAGTAAGGCTGCACCGCTAGTCCGGTCCGTAGGCGTTGATGTCGGACACCAGGAGCGGCCATCAGCCCGTCAAACACTCGAACCTGCTGGTCAGAAGCATGTTCGCCACCCGCATTGGTGAGTGGACGCCTCACTTTCTCCGACTCAGCATCATCCCTTTGGATATGGAAATAAACATTTGATACGATAACTGATAAAAACAATCCAATATGAACTCAGTGATATTTTCTTTCATATTGTGTTTTTTCTTTATAAATTCAAAATTATCCAATAAATCTGGATTTTGATAGCTCGTTCTGGTTAGAAGTACCTCTTCATCAATCGGGTAAGGCTCATTCAGGGATTTTGTCAGCTCCCTGTCATACACTCCCCTCAGCTTTTGCCAGTTTTCCGCGGTTGCCAAAATGAAGCCCGCGTTGAAGCGCAGCCTTTTCCCTTTGTACCTCATTCCTGATCTGGCAAGCAAAACTTTCCAGGGGTCAACGGGCTCCCGGAGCATCTGGGTTACCCCGTCATTGTTAAATCGGGACAAAGACGCGTCCACCCAGGCAAATGATGCAGTTTGGAAGGGATTCTTGCTTATGGCGATATCAGTTACCAGGAAAACTTTCGACAACCAGATAGAAAGCACCTGTTTGTAAACTTTCTCTCCTGAATCAGTCAGGTCCCTTCTGTAGTGTATGAGTCCCTTCTCAGCTTTCATTCTGGCAAAGCTTGCAATTTGAAATTGCTTGGCCAGTTCGACAAGTTTACCGGCATTCGTCATCTCGATCATATTGGAGAGTGATATCTTTTCAAATTTGCAAAACGAGGTGTCCAGATGTTGCTTCGCAAATTCCGCAACCATGTCGTCGTCATATAAGAATATTACTCTTTTGTTTTTCAAGAGTCGCAACGTGGCCGGCAAGCGGTCAAAATAATGTTCGCGACTACGCTTCGTATTGCCCGCAACAATCCAAAGCCCGACAACGTAGGTGATGTCGTTGTCACAACCGGTGCTGGTCAATTGTCCGTCAATCATTGAGCCGCTCGTCGAGGTTGTCATTGCTCACAAAACTATATGATCGACCTGAACCCCTTCCGCCAAGCGTTTCCCGTCCGCCGGGCGTCGATACTGTTACCGATTGCGAGTTCAGGCGACACCCTCGCGGTTATTGCTCCCCGGGTGGAAACAGTGGGTGCAGCCAGGCTGCCTTCAATCCGAGAGCCTTTTGCGGGAGACCTCGAGTAGCGTCATGAGCAAAACATGCTAAACGGTATGGTCTGAATGTACCAGGGATCAGGCCGCAAATGGATACCGAACATATTACCAGACAACCCGCGGTCTTGTTCATTCACATCCCGAAGACAGCGGGCACGAGTGTGTCCAGACTTCTGCAGACAACACCAGGCGTGGATATTCCTCTTGCGCCGGGCTGGAGGCCGCTTAACTGGCGCAAGCGTATGAGCAAACATTCCTGCGCGCTTGAGAAGCAGAGGTTCTTTGGCCCCTCATACCTTCGATCGTTCAAGTTCAGTGTCGTAAGGAACTCCTGGGATTGGCTCTGGTCCTTTTACAGCTTCATCAAGTTTACAAATCTGAACCCCGACACCGGGAGAATATTTCGGCATACGATCTATCCGATAGTGAAAGACCTCAGTTTCAGTGAATTTGTCGAGTTCGTGACGATTGAGAGTGGGCTTCAGAAGCTTCCGGCTGCGCGAAGGATGGCAAGTCTTGGATATCAGGAGTTCAATCAGTACAATTTTGTTCACAATCTGGACGGCGAAATTCTTGTGGATAGAATTTTGCGGTTTGAACACATAGAAGATCAGCTGCAGCAATCATTGATCGAGCTCGGTTTTTCACCTCCGTCACTTCCTGAAGTGAATAAATCGGAAAAATTCGGGAAGACATACCGGGATGCTTATTCACCAAGAACGAAAAATCTTGTTCAAAATAAATTTGCGATAGATATTGAGCATTTCCGCTTCGAATACTAAATTCTATACAAATATATTTTGAACGTTCATCGATTTTTTGGTCTTGAGGCCCGGTGACAATTTATCAAACTCACCAGTTTGACGGCGCTGCTGTTGCGGCCAATTTGTCATGGATGGGTCATATCCGCGATATCTGGAGCCGCCGCATGACGCCTGGATCAGAACGCCGGACCATTTGGCCCCAGGCGCACGCCCTTGCGCAAGCGTGTGAACGGAATCCGGTCAAGCTGACACGGGTTGGCGCCTGGGCTTTCTGCAAAGATCACGGTTTCGGCGATCGGCTCATAGTCGGCCAGGAAGTGTACGGCACTTTTCACAACCACGATCGCCTGTCTGGTCGGGTCGATCCCCATATGCGCGAAGATGGCCTGATCTGCGTTCTGGGTTCGGTTCGATCCGACAACCACCGTCACGTCGCAGTCCCTGTCCAGCACCTTGAGTGCCGCCATTGGCCCCAGATTGGCCTGCGCGCCGCCATACATCGGTCCGGTGAAGGTGAACTGCCCGTCCGACAGGGCGTCAATGCGAACCCTGGCGTTGAACGGGCCGGTGCCAAGCTGCGGAAACCTGCCGCCAATGGCCACGTCGATTTCGGCACCTTTACCCGCGGCATGGGCGATGCTCGCCGTGTCAGGATCCCACAGCATGCCGATGATGGCGTTTTGTGCGCCGCCATCGACAAGGGCCGCCAACACACCGGTTGTGTCTCCGGTGGCACCTGCGCCGGGATTGTCCTGGGCATCGGCGATCAGTACCGGCTTTGATGCGCCGTCTGCAAGCTGGCCTGCTTTGGCCACGGCGTCAGTTGCCGGCACCAGCGGGTTGTGCAGGTCGTCTTCTGCCGCCTGCAGCGCTGCTATCATCGTATCGGCTGCCTCATCCACCGCGCGCTGATCAGTGCCATAGGCAAACACCGAGCAGCCGCAATCAGCCACATCTGCCGGGGGAAAGCCGAACACAAAATCCACTGAACTCACAGTGTCGGACGTCATGCCGGGTAACATACCGTACAGCCGGCCGCCCGGTTCGCGCCGGGTCGACTGCGCCTGAATGGGAATGATGTAGTCCAGTTGCCGCCAGGCCTTGGCGAACGGTGTGCCACGGCTCAGTTCCTCGCGCAGCAGTTTACGCGCCCGCGCGCCGGTGTCGGCCATGTCGACATGCGGGTAGGTGCGATAGATGGCAACTGACGAGGCTCGGTCAAAGAAATCGCGGGACATGTTGCCGTGCAGGTCTAGGCTGACGGCAATCGGCAGCTCCGGTCCGGTGACTTCCCTGATCCGGCGCAGAAGTTCCGCCTCGCCGTCCTCATGCGACTGGGTAACCATGGCGCCATGCAGGTCCAGGTAGATACCATCGATGTCACCGGCCTGTGTCACACCCTCCACAATCATGGCGGCGATGCGGTCAAAGGCCTCATCGGTGACATAGCCGCCCGGTTCGGCAAACGTCCACAGGATCGGGATAATGTCGAAATCTTCCGCCTCGTCCAGAAACCCGCCCATGGGCAGGTTGAGGCCCGACAGAGTGTCGATGACCTCCGGGCCGAACTTCATGGCGGGCCACGCACCGCCCTCCTTGAAGGTCTCGAACGGTGTTGGTATCGGGGCAAAAGTATTGGTTTCGTGCTGGAAACCGGCAACTGCAATGCGCGGGTGCTTCATTGCGCTCATCCTTCCCGCGCAAACAGGTGTTTCGCCATGATACCGACGCGGGTTTCTATTTCCTCACATGCATCCAGTATCAGGTCTTCGCGGAAGCGCGGGCCGACGATCTGCACACCCACCGGCAAGCCGTCATTGTAGTTGGCGGCAATAATGCCTGCCGGCAGGCCGGTGTAATTGAAGGCAATCGAATAGATGCCGGCTTCAAGCGTTTCCCGGACACCCTCGAGGCCCTGTGCATCGCGGTCCCATTCATAGGTCGGTTTGGGCAGAAACGGGGTCAGCACCAGCGGATAATCCTGAAACATCAGGTTGAACTGGCGATGGTAGTAGTTGCGCTTCGCCATGGCCAGCAGCAGGTCCTTGCCTTCATGCGGCGTAAACACTTTGTAATAATCGGCGAAAATCTTTTTCAGGGTATCGGAGCCTTGCTTGATGATCTCGTCACCCAGCAATGCCTTGACCTCGCCAAACAGTGACCGGGCACCGTCGCGTGCACATTCGCGCAATTCCGGCATGTCGGCCTCAACCACTTCATACCCGGCATCCGTCAGGCAGTCACGGGCGGTATCCAGCGCCTTTTCAACGACCGGGTACAGATCGAACTCGTACATGTTCTTGGTAAAAGCGACCTTTGGCTTGCCGTCCAGTGCCGGGCCGTCGAACGGCATCGGCACCATCCAGGGATCATGCGGGTCATATTCCACCAGGGCGCGCATGCCGGCCCGCACGTCCTTGACCTCTCGCGCCAGCACGCCCTGCACCGACATGATCTGGGCCAGCAGGCCGCGTTCTGCCGTTTGCGACGGGTTCCAGGCCGGCACCCGGCCAAGGCCGGGCTTTACCGTGGCTGAACCGGTCGCAGCTGCAGGATAGCGAAGTGAGCCGCCAATATCATTACCGTGTGCGATCGGGCCCATGCCCGCCATCACGGCGGAAGAGGCACCACCCGATGAGCCACCGGATGAGGCCCAGTCGTTCCAGGGAGAAAATGTGCGGCCGTGCAGTTCGTTGGACGTGGTGGCACGGAAGGAAAATTCCGGTGTGTTGGTGCGCCCGATGATGATTGCACCTGCCTTCTTGAAATTGCGGACCACCGGTGAATCATCCGGCGCGATGATGGTCTTGTAAGCCTCGACACCGTTTGGCGTTGCCCGTCCCGTCTGGTCGATGTTCTCCTTTATGGTAACCGGCACCCCATGCAGCGGGCCTATGGGCCCGGATTTCGCCAACCGCTCATCATGAGCCCTGGCTTGTGCAATCGCCTCGTCACCAAGATCGTCAACGACCGCATTCAGCTTCGGATTGACAGAGCGCATGCGCTCAACCGTTTGCGTCACCACATCACTGGATGACACTTCGCCTTCAGCTATTTTTGCTGCAAGATCACAGGCACTCAATTGCCAAAGCGGAAGTTCGGACATGCACTTAACTCCTTGCTGCATACAAACCGGCGCGAAATTCAACAACAAGTGAAGGCAGTTGCACAAGAGCATGGCAGCCATGCAATCGTTTGGCAGTCGTTTGAAAGAATATGGCGATCAGCCGTTGACTCCCTTCCCCCAAGACAGACTAGACTTCAACCCAAGTCTGCAGCCAACGTGCTGAAGACCGTCAGTCTAATGAGGAGGTAAGAATAATGTTACGCTGGACAAGACGACATGTTTTGGCAGCCGCAGCTGTGTTTGCATCTGTCGTTGCCGGACCTGCCCTGCCTGCACAGGCGGAAAGTGTACTGAGAGTGATCCCGCACGCGGATCTGAAAAACCTGGATCCGATCTGGACCACGGCCTACATTTCGCGAAACCACGGTTACCTCATTTACGACACGCTGTTTGCGATGAACGAGGAGTTCGTTCCGCAACCACAGATGGTCGACACCTATGAAGTGTCGGACGACAAGCTCACCTGGACTTTCAAGCTGCGTGACGGCCTGAAGTTTCACGATGGTGCCGACGTCACCTCCGAAGATGTCATTGCCTCACTGAAACGCTGGGGCGCGCGTGACGGCATGGGCCAGCAACTGATGAGTGCCATGGGCGAAATGGTGGCAGTGGATGCCTCCACCTTCCAGTTCAAGCTGAAAGACCCATACGGTCTGGTGCTGGAATCAATCGGCAAGATTTCATCCAACGTGCCGTTCATCATGCCCAAGCGGGTGGCAGACACCGATCCGTTCAAACAGATCGATGACTATACCGGTTCCGGTCCGTTCGTCTTCGTCAAGGAAGATTGGGTGCCGGGTTCAAAAGTGGTCTACAAGAAATTTGCCGACTACAAGCCGCGCTCCGAGGCCCCGAATGCAGCATCCGGTGGCAAGGTTGCCAAGGTCGATCGTGTCGAATGGACCTATTTCCCCGACCAGACCACGGCAATGAACGCCTTGATCAATGGTGAGGTGGACTATTTTGAATCTCCCGCCAATGACTTGATGCCGCTGCTTGAGTCCAATGAAGACATTACCGTCGAGATCAATGATCCGCTCGGCAATATCGGCTTCTCGCGCTTCAATCACCTGTTGCCGCCGTTCGACAATGCAGACGTTCGTCGCGCCGCCATCATGGCCATGAAGCAGGACGACTATATGCAAGGCGCCGTGGGCGACCAGAAGTTCTGGAAGACCTGCTATTCGGTGTATCCGTGCGGTACGCCACTGCAGAACGACATGGGTTCTGACGTCATGAAGACCGGCGATCTGGAAAAGGCCAAGGCTGCCCTGTCAGCAGCCGGATATGACGGCACGCCGGTTGTCATCATGCAGCCGACAGACATTCCGCTGTTGTCGGCGTTCTCGCTGATCACGGCTGAAAAACTGCGCAATATCGGCATGAAGGTCGATGTACAGGCCATGGACTGGTCGACGCTCACCTCACGCCGTGCCAAGCGTGATCCGGTTGCCGACGGCGGCTGGAACATTTTCCATACCTGGTGGATCGGTGCCGACGTGATTGATCCGATGGCGATTGCCTTCTCCGGTGATCCTGAAAAGGGTTGGTTCGGCTGGCCGAAGGATGCTGACCTCGAAGCAGCACGTTCAGCCTATGCCAAGGCAACCACAGCTGAGGAAAAGAAGGCCTCGGCCGAAAAGGTGCAGGAGCGTCTCTGGGCGATTGGGGCCTCCGGTCATCTTGGACAGTTTTTTGTTCCGGTTGCGTACAGGAACAACGTCAAGGGCCTGATCAAGTCGCCGGTTCAGTTCTTCTGGAACATGTCGGTCGAATAGAACTGATCACATGACTTGAAGCACGGCGGGGTGTACCATCCCCGCCGTGCCTCTTATCTTACATTCTTTAACCGGGAACGGAGCAGCTTGTGGTCTTCTATATTCTCAAGCGAATTCTGGCGACCATACCCGTGATGGGTGTCGTGGCGCTGTTTGTCTTCCTGATGCTGCGGCTGTCGCCCGGCGACCCGGCTGCCGTGATTGCCGGCGATTATGCCACCACCGAGGATATCATCCGGATCCGGGAAAGCCTCGGTCTCAACGATCCCATTGTCGTGCAGTTTACCAAATGGATCGGCCAGCTTGCCCAGGGCGACCTGGGGATTTCCATTTTCACCAACCTGCCGGTGACCACCCTGATTGCCCAGCGGCTCGAGCCGACCATCATGCTCACGCTGACCACCATCATCTTCACCATCGTTGTTGCCGTGCCGCTCGGTACGCTGGCGGCATGGAAACAGGGCAGTCTGATCGACCGAGCCGTGATGCTGTTTTCCGTGGCCGGATTTTCGGTGCCGGTGTTCGTCCTTGGTTACATCCTGATCTACATCGTGTCGATCCAGCTCAGATGGCTGCCGGTGCAGGGTTACAAGTCGATGTTCACCGACGGTGTCATTCCGTTCTTCCGCCATATCATCCTGCCCACCATCACCTTGTCGGTCATCTTCATAGCGCTCATTGCGCGCATGACGCGGGCCTCGGTCATGGAAGTGTTGCAGGAAGATTATGTACGTACCGCTCGCGCCAAGGGGCAAAGCGAGTTCAAGGTGCTGATGAAGCATGCGGTACGCAATGCCGCCGTGCCCATCGTCACCGTCATCGGCCTGGGTATCGCGCTGCTGATCGGCGGCGTGGTGGTCACTGAAAGCGTTTACAACATTCCCGGCCTTGGCAGGCTGGTGCTCGATGCGGTCCTGAAACGAGATTATCCCATCATTCAGGGGCTCATTCTGCTGTTCAGCTTTGTTTACATCGTGATCAATCTGCTGATTGACCTGAGTTACACCTTGTTTGACCCAAGGATCAAATACTGATGAGCACGCAATCAGACAAGGTTGATTTCACCACCTCTGCCGAGGCCACGCTCACCTCACGCAAGGATGCATCGCTGGCGTCCTTGATGTGGAAGCATCCGTCGGTGTTCTGGGGTGGACTGCTGCTGGTGATCATGGTGCTGGTTGCCGTGTTTGGCCCTCTGCTGACGGCTGATCCGGTGGCCATCCATCCGATTGACCGCCTGAAAGTGCCATCAGCGGAGTTCTGGTTCGGCACCGATTATCTCGGCCGCAATGTCTATTCCCGCGTCATCTACGGGGCACGGGTCTCGCTGGTGGTCGGCCTTGCTGTTGCCGTCGTAGCCGTCGTCCTTGGCCTGGTGACGGGTCTGTTGTCCGGATACATCCGCTGGCTGGATGCCGTCATCATGCGGGTGATGGACGGACTGATGGCGATACCCGGCATCCTGCTGGCGATTGCCCTGATCTCCCTGTCCGGTGCCACCTTGTTCACCGTCATCATCGCTATCGTCATCCCGGAAATTCCCAGAGTGGTGCGGCTGGTGCGATCCGTGGTGCTGACAGTGCGCGAAGAACCCTATGTCGAAGCCGCCATTGCGGCCGGCACCCGCACCCATCTGATACTGATACGCCACATCCTGCCCAACACCATCGCGCCACTGATTGTGCAGGCGACTTACATTTGTGGATCCGCGATGCTGACCGAATCCATATTGGGTTTTCTGGGCGCCGGCATTCCGCCTGAAATTCCAAGCTGGGGTAACATCATGTCGGAAGGCCGCACCTACTTCCAGCTGTCGCCATGGATCATCTTTTTCCCAGGCATTGCCCTGGCACTCACCGTGCTTGCAGTCAACACGGTTGGCGACGGCCTGCGTGACACGCTTGATCCGCGCATAGCGAGGAAAATGTGATGGCAGGCAACAAGTCTTCGCAACCGGTTCTGGATATTCGCGGCCTGTCGGTCACGCTGCCGAAAGGCGCCGACCGGGAGTTTGCCATCGAGGACATCTCGCTCACCGTCGGCCAGGGTGAAATCGTCTGCGTGGTGGGCGAATCCGGGTCCGGAAAATCCGTCAGCGCGCAAACCGTCATGGGCCTGATACCGCGCAAGGACCTGACCCCGGTGGCAGGTGAAATCATGCTGCAGGGCGAAGACCTGTTGCTGAAGTCTGAGGTTGAACTGCGCGAGTTGCGCGGTGTGAAGATGGCGATGATCTTCCAGGAACCGATGACGGCGCTCAACCCGGTCATGCAGGTGGGCGATCAGATCGGTGAAATGCTGGAAATCCACACGTCCATGTCAGCGTCCGAACGCCGCGATCGCATCATCGAAGTGATGAACGATGTCGGCCTGCCCGACGTGAACCAGATGATTGACAGCTACCCGCATCAACTGTCCGGTGGCCAGCGCCAGCGCATCATGATTGCCATGGCGCTTGCGCTGGAACCGGCACTGTTGATTGCAGACGAGCCGACGACAGCGCTTGATGTCACGACACAGGCCCAAATTCTGGACCTGATAAAGGA
>JABDRA010000065.1 GCA_013041995.1 Anderseniella sp.
GTTTAAGCATGAACCATCAGGAAAATCGGCTTGAGGCCATTTTGAACTCTGCTGTGGACGCCATCATTGCTATTCGCAAGGACGGAACAATCGAGGCAGCAAACCCTGCCGCAACGCGCCTGTTCCAATACGGTCATGAAGAGATTATCGGCCGGAACGTAAAGTTCCTGATGCCAGCACCCCACAGGGCAAATCATGATGGATACCTGAAGAGCTATGTCGACACCAGACAGCGCAAAATCATTGGTATCGGCCGCGAGGTGGAGGGTCTTCGCAAGGATGGTTCTATTTTTCCAATGCATCTGTCCGTCGGTGAGTTCGAAGTTGACGGAGAACAGTTTTTTACCGGTATCATTCACGACCTGAGTGAGCGCAAGGCCGCGGAAAGTGCTTTGCAGCAAGCTCAAAAAATGGAAACGCTTGGCCAGCTCACAGGCGGCATAGCCCATGACTTCAACAACTTGCTTACTGTTATTACAGGCAACCTGGAATTGCTGGACATGCAATTGTCAGAAGGCAGTCACAAGGAGTTGCTGGATGAGGCACTTGAAGCCACCGACCTAGGAGCCCGACTGACGCATGGACTGTTGGCATTTGCCAGACGAAGCCCACTCGATCCTGAGACTGTTGACGTTAACGAAGTTGCAATTGGGCTGACCGACTTGCTGCAACGGACCTTGGGTCCAACTATCGATTTAGGCTCTGTTCTCGGTTCTGACTTGTGGCCCACGAAAGTTGATCGGGCACAGCTTGAAAGCGGCCTTGTAAACCTGGCAATCAATGCCCGCGATGCAATGCCGAAGGGTGGTAAACTGGTGATCGAGACTCGAAATGCGGTGGTTGATGCTGACCAGCAGGATGTCGACCTCAGACCAAAGCGAGGGGAATACGTCCAGCTAGCCGTTACCGATACCGGACATGGTATGGCGCCGGAGACGCTTCAACGTGCCCTGGAACCCTTCTTTACGACAAAAGAAGTTGGACGGGGAACTGGCTTGGGATTGTCAATGGTTTTGGGCTTTGCTCAACAATCCGGTGGGCACCTGGCGATCTACAGCGAAGTTGGCGTGGATTCGACAGTGAACATGTACCTGCCACGCCAACACGATGATGGGCAGGAGCCTGAGGCTCCCCATTCATCCGCTGATCAGAAAACCGGCAATGGGGAGACTATTCTCGTGGTGGAGGATGATCCGAAGGTCCGCAAATTGACTACCAGCCGGTTACAAAGATTGGGATACATGGTTCATGCCGCCAATGACGGCGAACAGGCTAGAGAAATGCTCAACACCATACCCGACATCGATCTTGTCTTCACCGATCTGGTCATGCCGGGTGAACTTTCCGGCTATGAGGTAGCGCAATATGTTCAGCGGCATTTTCCGGAAATCCCAGTATTGTTGACTTCTGGCTATGCTGAAGAACTCACCCGTGGAGAGAAACTGCAGGCAAACCAGCTTACCCTGCTGCGCAAGCCTTACCGGCTCGGAGAGCTTGCAGAGGCCGTCACAGAAGCCATGGCCTAGCTTCTTGCAGCTTCAACCCTGGCTGTGAATTTGTACCCCGCTCCGCGCACGGTCTTGACATAGACGGGATTTGATTGATCTTCTTCAATCTTCTTGCGCAATCGGGCAACAAGATTGTCCACAGCGCGGTCATTTGCATTCCAGTCTTCACCATTCAGCATGTTCATCAACTGATCGCGTGACAGCACACGGTTGGCCGCATTCAGGAACACTGCCAGCATTCGGAATTCGGACGTGGTTAGATCGCATGAACTGCCATCCGGGCGGGTTACCTCCAAACCGTCAAGGTCCACACTCCACCCGTCAAAGCAAAGAATATTGCCTGTGGCGCTGACTTTCGACTGTTGCACAATGTCTTGTTGTTGTGATGGTGGGGTATCAGTTGCTGATCGCCTTAAAAGCGAACGCACCCGCGCAAGCACTTCGCGCAGGTGGAACGGTTTCGCGATATAATCGTCTGCCCCAAGTTCCAATCCTACGACCTTATCTACGATATCGCCCTTGCCGGTGATCATGATGATGGGAAGTGGTGCAATGTCGCGTAGTTGACGCGCTACGTTGAGACCGTCTTCGCGACCGAGATTCAGGTCAAGCGTGACTAGGTCAACTTTACGGCTTGTTGCACACGCCATGGCTTCAGTTCCATCGGCTGCCTCACTCACCTCATAGCCTTCAGGTTCAAAACACCGGCGCAGGAGCAATCGAACCTTTGGATCATCATCGACTACTAGTATGTGCGCGCCAGATAAATTAGCGCTCATGTTACATCATCCAACTCTCTAATCCATCCAATCCTCGTCGAGACCTCACTAATGCATCATACATGTAAAGCCCATTGATACATTCTGATACAATGCGATACCTCAACCCGAAACTTCAAATACATTCATACGCCAGTCTCTCATTTGTCCAAGGGACGGACATTCCAGAGGAGATTGTCGAAAATGACCATGCACGTTGCAATCGAAGCACCAGCCAATCAAGCTACCAGCACGCTGCACTGGATGGACGCTGCCTGCACCAGCGTCAACTCACACACCTTGCATGCAAATCAGACACTTTTTCATGACGGTGATGATGCAAACTTTCTGTATGAAGTTCTTGAAGGCACGCTGATGGTGTTCAGCATCCTGCCAGACGGACGACGCCAGATTTTTGACTTCTACCACGCGGGAGACATTGTCGGCCTATCCCATAATGGCGCGCACTACAGCAATTGTGTCGCCATTGCTCCGACCAAGGTGCGCTGCATTCCACAAAACGCTTTGGCACGTGTCGCCTCCGAGAATCCCGAAATAGCAATCAAGTTATTCAACTTTGCTGCTGATCATGTGTTTGGGCTGCAAAGCCACTTCATTATGCTCGGTCGGAAGTCTGCAACTGAGAAGGTCGCATCGTTTCTTCTCGATCTCGTTCACAGGGTTGCTGACGAAGACGCAATATGCGCGCGAGTTGAATTGCCGATGAAACGAGCTGAGATTGCCGATTATCTGGGCATGACCATTGAAACAGTTAGCCGAAACATATCCAAGCTTCGGAGTGCTGGCATTATCGAACTTCCTGAGCAAGGCGTTGTTATTGTCCCGGACGTTTCCCGCTTGGAGGAACATGCCAACGCGGGCAGTGAATAGACCGGCTCCTTCCACACATAAGCGACCAGAGAGGTAACTGAAGGAGGCAGTTTTGTCAGAGTATATCCGCAAGAGACTGGCCATTGGCGCGATGCCGTCGTCGCAAGACGTCTGCAACAGTGTCCGCAAACTCTCAACTGAGTTTCCGGATGTTCCGCCTGTATATATTTTGTTCAATGGACCGCAGGAACGGAAAGTCTTTGAGGCCATGTCTGAAAAGCATTTGCAACCGCAGGTTCGCAGTTGGGTCTGCGCGCTGGAAAATGGCGACGGACGTCGAAAAGATGAAACCACTCCAGTCGCTACACATGGTTGGTTGAATGCACAAGATATCTTGGAATTTCAATCGTGGATGGACCAGAGACTAGCCAGTCCACTTGCCGAAACGCTGACACAGAACCGCTCCCTGATCTTCCTGCAGTTCAGCAGATCCAGCCAAGAAGCCTTTGCATATGG
The DNA here is from genome assembly GCA_013041995.1 of Anderseniella sp. Taxonomy (GTDB): domain Bacteria; phylum Pseudomonadota; class Alphaproteobacteria; order Rhizobiales; family Aestuariivirgaceae; genus Anderseniella. Next base: position 3,614 of record JABDRA010000065.1, read on the forward strand.
AGTGTTGTGAGCGCACCGTGCGAGTCTCCTGCAGATACATGATTTGCCCAATAGATAATTCATTCCACCCCACCATATTTGGGTTGCAACAAATGAGTGAATGGCCATTTGGCGCCATCAATATATTAGCTCAACGCAGATGTTTGAGACTACAACTCCATAACCGGCTTGCACTTCCGGCCCATAAAAGCAGACATTGGCACGTTCCGAAGCATCATGTACTTTGGGCTCGATCTAGACCTTAGCTGCGTTTTCACGAATGGCAGGATATGGGGGGGAGCAAAATAACCCGCTTGTTGGGCGCAAGATTTTTGTATCAAATCTCTACCGGGCACATGGTTCCTTACGGGGTCGGTAAATGCCGCCTCTTCATGGGCTCCGGTTAGAACTGCCTCATTGTCACACCACGTGACCCCTAATTCCCCTTGACCTTCACATAAGAGCCCGGCGCCGGCTCAATGGGTTGCAGCTTGCCAAGTTCCGGATCGCGTGCCGGCACCATCTTGCCTGACCTGTCGGCCAGCCATTCCATCCAGTGCGGCCACCATGATCCGGGATGCTCTTCGGCCTTTGCCAGCCATTCTTCAGGTGTGTCTGCACCCTTGTCATTGGTCCAGTACTGGTACTTGCCGCCTTCAGGCGGGTTCACCACACCGGCAATATGACCTGAACCAGCCACGACAAGTTTTGTATCACCGCCCAGTATCTCACCGATCTTGAACACCGACTGCAGCGGTGCGATATGGTCCTCGCGCGCGGCCAGATTGTAGACCGGTATCTTGACCTTGCTCAGATCAATACGCACCTGGTCGAGGGTCATCTTGCCCTGGCTGAGATGATTGTAGAGATAGCATTCGCGCAAGTAGAACGAATGGGTGGCGGCCGGCATGCGTGTCGGGTCGGCATTCCAGTACAGAAGGTCAAAGGGCATCGGGTCTTTGCCCTTGAGATAATTGTTCACCACATAGGACCAGATCAGGTCGTTTGAGCGCAACAAATTGAAAGCGTTTGACATTTCCTTGCCATCCAGGAAACCGTCCTTTGCCATACGCTCTTCGACGAGGCTGATCTGCTCTTCATCAGCGAACACTTTCAGATCACCCGCATAGGTGAAATCCACCTGGGTTGTGAAGAAGGTTGCAGACTTGATGCGGTCATCGTTGCGGGCAGCCATGTAACCGAGCGTCGAGGCAAGCAGTGTGCCGCCAATACAGTAACCGATGGTATTGACACGTTGTTTTTCGCCGGTCTGTTCCTGGATCTTGTTGATGGCTTCGAGAATGCCGCCATGCATGTAATCGGCAAAGCCTTTTTCAGCGAGCTTCGCATCCGGATTGACCCACGAGATGACAAATACCGTCAGGCCCTGTTCCACGCACCAGCGGATGAAGGATTTTTTCGGATTGAGATCGAGAATATAGAACTTGTTGATCCACGGCGGCACGATCAGCAGCGGCGTCTTGTGCACCTTCTCCGTGGCAGGTGCGTATTGAATAAGCTGCATCAGTTCATTCTGAAACACCACCTGGCCGGGTGACAGCGCCATGTTTTCACCCAGTGCAAAAGCACTCATGTCGGTTTGCTTGATACGCAATGATCCGTGGCCTGCTTCCAGGTCGCGGGCAAGGTTGTTCATGCCGTCCAGCAGGTTCTGACCGTTTGAGGCGAGGGTCTGTTTCAGCACTTCCGGGTTGGTGACGGCGAAATTTGAAGGCGACATGGCATTGGCAATCTGGTCGAAATAGAAGTTCGCCTTGTGCCGGGTCGCGTCGTCGGTATCTGCAGAGTTGGCGATGGTTTCATGCGCCCATTTGGCGGTCAGCAAATATGCCTGCTTGAAAAAGTCAAACACCTGGTTGCGCGACCAGTCGGGATCTTTGAACCGCTTGTCGCCACGTTCTGGTGTCGCAACCGGGTCGGGGTGTTCTCCCATCATCCGCGCCAATGAATTTTGCCAAAGCTGCGTATATCCTTGCCAGAGTTGGAAGCTTGCTTCGGCCCAGCGCTCGGGGTGTTGCGCATAGGACTGGGCAATTTCGGTAAATGTCTTCAGCACCGGTTCAATGGGCTTGAATGCCTCCCCGTCCACCCCGCCGGCATCTTCCTGCTTTTGTTCGGCCATGCTCTGGGCGATTGCAGCACCGACCTGCAGCGCCTTGGACAGGTTGTCCATCAGCAGAATGGGATCGGGCAAGGTAAAGCCGGCAGGATCTTGAGGAACTGGGCTTTTTGACATGCGTTGACTGTCCAATCGGAAATGAGCGCGAACAAGCGTGATTTATGACAGTAAAGCAAGTCTGCTGCATGACAAGAGCGGGTTTATTGTGTCGTTAAAATTCGCCAACAGGTTGTCAGTACACCGCAATCATCGTGTCTGCCAGTCAGGCTCGGGCACCTTCCATGATCAACCTGTTTTTGAGCAAGTGCCTGACGTCAGACCTTTGCTCTTTGCACCATGCCGAACAGATCGCGTGGGTCATCGGGATCGGCGATCATGTCGAGTTCGACGAAATGCCCGGTAGCCTCGAGTTGGTCATACACATAGCGCAGGGCGGAAAAATCCTCCGTGGCGAAACCGACGCTGTCAAACAGGGTGATCTGGTCGCCGGATGTACGCCCCTTGCTCTTGCCGGTGATGACCTGCCACAACTCGGTCACAGGATGGTCTGCGTCCAGTTGCTGAATTTCACCTTCAATGCGGGTCTGCGGCGGGTATTCCACGAAAATGCTGGAGCGCAGCAGGATATCCCTGTGCAGTTCCGTCTTGCCGGGACAGTCGCCGCCAATGGCATTGATGTGAAC
>JABDRA010000072.1 GCA_013041995.1 Anderseniella sp.
GGTCCACATTCCCGACATGGATTTAACCTGTGGCGGAATATTGTTGCTGGCAGTGTCCTTGGCTGTCTCCGCCATCTGTCCTGCACTTGACGCTGTCGACTTGGCGGCAGAAGTCACCTCACTGGCAGCTTCCTTCGCAACATTGACCGAGCCGGACACAGCCTCATTCGCCGCAGCGCCTGCCGCGCTGGCAGTAGAAGCCGCCGATTTCCGAGCCGCGCTCGTGGTCTTCGAAGCGGTGGAGGCCGCTGATTTTGCAGCCGTTTTTGCAGCAGGTTTGGCTGCAGTCTTTGCCGCTTTAACCGCTGGTTTTGGCGCCGCTTTCTTCGCAGCTGCCTTCGTCGCAGCCGGCTTGGCCGCAGCCTTTGTTGCCTTGGCCGCCGGTTTCGCAGCCGGTTTCGCAGCCGGTTTCTTTGCCGCAGGTTTCTTGGCTGCCGCCTTCTTCGCAGTTGGTTTCTTTGTCATGTCAGTGTCTTCTGAACCTTGGCTAACAATTTTGTTGAATTTTTTGAAAAAATCCGCCGCCATTTTCTTTGCCGTCGAATCGATGAGCCGGGAACCTATTTGGGCGAGCTTCCCGCCTACTTGAGCGTCAACATGATATGACAATTTGGTTGCCGAGTCGCCAGTGTCACTCAGCCTTACTGTCGCACCACCCTTGGCAAACCCGGCCACGCCGCCCTTGCCTTCACCGGAAATCACATAGCTGCGGGGCGGGTTCAGTTTCGACAGCTTCACGTTACCAACGAACGAAGCCTTGACCGGTCCAACCTTGGCGACCACCTTGGCTTCGAACTCCGTGTCGGATTTCTTTTTGATTTCCTGGCAACCCGCGATGGCCTGTTTGAGGATTTCCGGATCATTGAGCGCGTCCCATACCGCCTGGCGGGGTGCTGCAATGACTTCTTCTCCGGTCATTTTCATCTGGTAAGACTCCTGCAAAAAATGAGATTAGCGTTATGTCGCATGCCCATGGCACAAGCGTCAACAACACCCGGCATATCAAAGGAAAAGAACCCTTATGGCGCGGGCGGATCACCGGCGTCCCATGTCGCCCTGGTGTCGGACCGGAAAGCCTCAAAGCGATCCTCATCAATTGCACTGCGCATCCCGGCCATCAGATGCTGATAGTAGGCGATGTTGGCCCACGATACGATCATCATGCCCAGGATCTCTCCGGCCCGAACCAGATGATGCAGGTAGGCGCGCGAATAGTCGCGCAACGCCGGATGATCAATGGTTTCATCCAGCGGGCGCTGATCCTCGGCGAATTTCGCGTTGCGCAGGTTCATTTTGCCGGTGCTGGTAAACGCCTGCCCGTGCCGGCCTGATCTGGTCGGCATGACACAGTCGAACATGTCTATGCCACGCGCCACGCTTTCCAACAGGTCAAGCGGTGTACCGACGCCCATCAGGTAGCGCGGTTTGTCGTGCGGCAAATGCGGTTGCGTCGCCTCGATAGTCGACAGCATTACCTCCTGACCCTCACCGACCGCCAGTCCGCCAATCGCGTAGCCGTGAAAACCGACATCGACCAACCCCTTGGCCGACTGTTCACGAAGCGCTGCGTCAGCCCCGCCCTGCACAATGCCGAAACAACCCCTGCCCGGCTGGTCACCAAATGCCACGCGCGACCGCTGAGCCCAGCGCAGCGACAGTTTCATGGCGCGCTCAGCGTCCTCAGGGGTATGGGGAAACGCTACGCACTCATCCAGTTGCATGTGTATTGTCGACCCCAGCAGACGCTGGATTTCCAGCGAACGTTCCGGGCTCAGAAAATGTTTTGATCCGTCGATATGGGACTGGAATGTTACACCGTCCTCGGTCAGCTTGCGCAACTGGGCCAATGACATGACCTGAAAGCCGCCTGAATCAGTCAGGATTGGCCCCTTCCATCCGGTCATTTTATGCAGGCCCCCGAGCCTGGCGACCCGTTCAGCGCCGGGCCGCAGCATCAGGTGATAGACATTACCCAGGATGATGTCAGCGCCCGCATCGCGCACCTGATCCATGTATAACGCTTTAACCGTGCCCGCAGTGCCGACCGGCATGAAGGCAGGTGTCCGGATGTCACCATGCAGGGTATGCACGCTACCACGGCGCGCCAGGCCATCTGTTTTGTGCAAAGTGAATGAAAATGCATCAGTCATTGTGAGACAGGCCATAGCAGGCTGGAATCGCCATAGGAATAGAAACGATAGCCATTGGCAATCGCATGGGCATAGGCAGCCTGCATCGTGTCCAGACCGCAAAACGCACTGACCAGCATGAACAAGGT
>JABDRA010000079.1 GCA_013041995.1 Anderseniella sp.
ATGAAGTACAAAATCTCAGCCATTGCGATTATCACGATTGCCTGCCTCGCAGGCACATCAAGCGCATGGGCAGAAGGTCTTGAGCGGTCCGGTAGTGACCGCGTCAATACGGTTAAACCGCGTGGAATCCAGGCGTTTACCGGGACCGAGCCAACTGGCGCCAACGAGATTCCGGCCAGGCAGACCGTCAGGTCGGTCGGCGGGCGTACCATCAATATTACCCAGCCGACGGTAGAAGGCGGTGTGCAACCGGTAGTGGTGCCGCAACAGGTGCAACAGCCTGCTGTTCAACCCGGACCGCAGCAATTGCAGGCTGCCCAGCCGGCATTGAAACCGGTCAAGCGCAAGAAGAGAACCTCGACCCGCAAACGCAGGAAGAAAAGATCACGTGTGAGTGAAGCCAGATGGTGGCGTAAGACCGGCAATCCGAAAGTGTTTGCGTTCCGGGATTGCATTTCGGCCTACGCCCGCAGTCAAGCCCAGAAAATCCCCAAGCTAAACCTGCAATCTGTTGTGTCCAGGTCCATCAAGAGTGAATGCGACAAGTCGTTTTCTTCCATGTCGGACGTTCTGGCCGCCAGGTTTGGAGGCAAGAGATCTCGCAAGGTCGCCAAGGAGTTGACCGGGTCAACTTTTGTGCCGGCCGTGCGGGAAGCTGTATTGAAGGTGCGCGAAGAACAGAAGCTGGCTGCAGCATCCACGCCACCTGCACCGGCAGCAGCACCTGTCGAACAAGCTGCCGGGCAGACAACCACCGCCTCTCTGGCACCGGTTCCGGCTCCTCAGCCCGACCCCATCGGTGTGGAAGCTCAACTGGAGCTTGCCAAGGAAGAAATGTTTTCCTGTTACCGCGATGCTGCCGACCGTGTCGCGCCGCAATCGAACCAGCCTGTTGATGCGGTTGTAGACAATGTCTTGCTGGAATGCAGCGGCAACACAAGGGCCTTTTTCGAGCGCCTGTTTGCCGTCTATCCGCATAGCCCGTCTGCACAGGCTGAACGCATGCGCACGGCAATTTCCGATAATTACCGTCCCGCAATCGAGAAACGGGTGAGCGCAATTCGCTCGACGGGTGTTTCGGTTCAGAAGCAGAAGGTTACTTCAACCGCGCAATAAATGGCCTGTTTGGCCAGCAGTCCACCGCCATGCCCAGTTTTTTCTGATGCATGCCGGTGGCTGTGCGGGTGCGGAAACCGATTAATCCGTCAATGCTGTCGCCGACATTGTAACCAAGCGCGACCATCTTCGACTGAACCTTCTTCATGGTCGGGCGGGTGAACGTATCGACCTTGCGCCAGCCGGTCTTGAAGGCTCCGCCGCCTGCAATCCGGTCAGCCAGATTGCCGACATAGAGGACATAGAGGTCGGATTCATTGTAATTCTTGATCGCGTAGTAGTTGTCAGTGGCAATGAACGCAGGCCCGAACCGGCCCGCGGGCATGATGACATAGCTTTTGACATTATTGAGCCGGGCCGGCCATTTGCGGCCCGCCACACGTGTGGCTCCTGCCGCAATCCAATCGGATACGGGCCGGCCTTGATCGGGTCCTTCCAGCGTGCAGTCCAGCGCTGATGACTGTTCAACCTCATATGCCCAGCTCAGACCCGGTTTCCATCCGCTCGCTTTCAGGAAGGTTGCAGTGGTGGCCAGCGCGTCGGGTATTGAATTCCAGATGTCCGACTTGCCGTCGCCGTCGCCGTCACTGGCATATTTCAGGTACAGCCCCGGTAGCATCTGGGTATGGCCCATTGCCCCTGCCCAGGAACTTTTCAATTGTGATGCGGGCACGATGCCACGCTGAGCAATCTCCATGATGGCCAGAAGCTCGGGCCGGAAGAAATCCGGCCTGCGCCCGAGGAACGCCTGGGTCGCCAGCACCGATATTGCGCTATGCGGGATCTTGGCGCCGGAAAAAGCCGTTTCCCGTCCCCAGATGGCGGCTACCACTTCTTTGGGAACCCCGGTTGTCTTTTCAATCCGGGCAAAGGCCGATGCATATTTGCCGAGGTTCCTGCGCCCGGTCTGGGCCAGCTGGCTGAGGGACTTATCGCTGAAATACCTGCCGGGCGAGCCGAATTCCGCCTGGCGCTTGCGCGATGCGGCTGGTTGTTCACCCGCGATCTTCGGCGGCGCAAGATCAGGGATGTTCCATTGCAGCGAAATGCGCCTTACCGATGCATCAAAAACCTTGCGCGAAATACCGCGCTGCTGCGCTTCCGGCCACAGGTTCTGCAGAAATCCATCAAAGGCTTTCTCAGCGTTTTTCTTGTAACTTGCGGACACTTCCAGTGCGTTACCTGACACAGAGCCTGCCAGGATCGACAGTGTGCAGACAAGGGCGGCACTTGCCAGGCGATGATGTTTTTGTATGCGAATCATTTGTTTTTTCATGACCTGCATGATGCGGGTGGCAGAATGCGCTTTCAAGGCGCTCGCTGCAGATTTTGCTTTGAAACGGCCGATGCGGCGTCGCTTAAACTTTCATTCGCGCGGTAGACGGTTGCAATAGCGCATCTGTGACCCAGATCAGGATGTTTTTTGGTTGAATCAACCAAAAAACATAAACCTGATCGTTTCCAAAGTGCTATAGCGACTTTATGGGTTCTTACGAACCCATGTCGCTATAGTGTAGCTTGCAGTTCGGCCCAAAAACCATCACATTGCACTGTATCAGTGATGCGCTATAGTTTGGCGGTCTTTTTAGGGGCGGCTTTGACAGCGCGAACAAATTTTTCCGAAGATCGGACCGGCTAATCATGAAATTGACCATCAGAGCCCTGAGTGCAGCATTTGTGTTGGCGAGTTCGATGGCAATTATTCCCGGTCATGCCGCGCAGTCACAATCCGCTGACCCATATGCGGCATTGCGGATTGACGAGGCGTCTCCATCCGGCAGTTATCTTGCAGGACGGTTTGCCAGTCGTCAGCGCGATACCGGCATCGCCGCGCGTTATATCGCCCGTGCCCTGGAAAATGATCCCAACAATCCGCTCTTGATTGAACGTGCCTTCACGCTGGAAGTGTCGTCGGGCAATATTGAATCGGCCGAAAAATTTGCCGAGCGGGTTCTCAAGTTCAACGACCAGCACAGATTGTCTCTGCTGGTGCTGGGCCTCAAATCAATGCGCGAAGGCAAGGCCGCCCTTGCCCGCCAGTATTTCCAGAAATCGGCCTATACGCCCATTGGTGAATTGTCGGCGGCCCTGCTGACCGGCTGGACTTACGCTTCGGAAAACAATCTCCAGGGCGCCCTGACGGAACTCGACAAGCTGAAGCGCAATCAGGCATTCGAGAATTTTCGGCTTTTTCATGCCGGTCTGATTGCCGACATGGTGCAAAACCGCAACCGGGCCGAGGTATTCTACAAGTCAGCCTATGAAAAGGCGGGCACCTCGCTGCGTGTCGTCCAGGCTTATGGCAATTACCTCGATCGTACCGGCCGCAAGGACCAGGCGGCCAAGATTTATGAATTGTTCCTGAAATCGACCCAGGACAACCCGCTGGTGCGCAGTGCGCTGGACGCCCTCAAAGCCGGAAAAAAGGCCGAACCGTTTATCAGCACCGCATCGGGCGGTGCGGCCGAAGCACTGTATTCCATTGCCGGAGCGCTGACTGACGAACGCTCCATCGATATCGCACTGGTTTATGCGCGGCTTGCCCTGTCCAGCTACCCGGAGTTTTCCGAGGGCCAGACGCTGCTGGGTGAAGTTTATACCCAGATGAAACTGCATGAGCAGGCAATCGCAGCGTATGACAAGATTGAGTCAGGCTCGCCGTTGCGCTCAAGTGCAGATATTCAGACCGCCACCAATCTCAATCAGTTAAACAGGTTCGACGATGCAGTGAAGGTGCTGAAGGCACTGGTTGCCCGTGAACCTGAAAACTACAATGCTCTGTTGTCGCTTGGTAACCTGTACCGCCTGAATGAAAAGTGGCTTGATGCCGCCGATGCCTACACCCAGGCGCTGGCACGGGTTGACGAGCCGGACGCGAAAAACTGGTCGGTGTACTATTTCCGCGGCATTGCCTATGAGCGTGCCGGGCGCTGGGAAAATGCCGAACCGGATTTCCGCAAGGCCCTGCGGTTTCAGCCCGAACAGGCGTCCGTCCTGAACTATCTCGGATACTCGCTGATTGAAAAACGCATCAATTTGACCGAGGCGTTTGAAATGGTTGAAAAGGCCGTTTCGCTGCGCCCCAATGATGGTTATATCGTTGATAGCCTCGGCTGGGGACACTATCAGTTGGGACGATATGAAGAGGCTGCAAAACTGCTCGAACGGGCTGCCGGCCTGCGTCCTGAAGACGCCGTGATCAATGATCATCTCGGTGATGCGCTGTGGCGGGTTGGCCGTAAACTGGAAGCAAAGTTCCAATGGCAATATGCGCTCGATTCAAATCCGACTGATGAAAACGCAGTCATTATCCGCAAGAAGCTCAAGGAAGGCTTGCCGGACCCCGAACCAGCTTCGGCACCGACAGCCTCAGGTACCGAAAAGCCCAACAAGTCCTGATCCGGCCCTGCTGGTATTGCAATGATTACCGAGTTTGCTGCCGCAAAAATCAATCTTGCCCTGCATGTTACGGGCAAGCGTGATGACGGCTACCATTTGCTTGACAGTGCCGTCATGTTTGCATCCGACGCAGGCGACGTGCTGGACGTGTCATTTGCCGATGAAACCTCTCTGACGGTTTCCGGACCCTTTTCGCAAGGCCTGGAAACAGATGCGGGCAATCTGGTCCTCAAGGCTTTCGCTGCTTTGCACAGCCGTTACCCGGACGAAGTAAGGCCCTGTTCCATGAACCTGCACAAGGCGCTACCGGTTGCCTCGGGCATCGGTGGGGGGTCGGCCGATGCCGCGGCGGCCCTGCGCGCGATCGTGCGTCTTAACGGCCTGGCGGTTGATGAACCAACGCTGGCAGGCCTTGCACTGCAACTGGGCGCCGATGTGCCGGTTTGTATTGCCTCAAACGCTTGCCGGATGCGTGGCATTGGAGAAATCATCGATGCTTGGCCACACGCCCCGTCACTGCATGCGGTTCTGGTCAATCCGCTGATCGGGGTTTCGACGGCGGGCATTTTCAGACATCTGGGCCTGGTGCCCGGCAACCGGACCGATACCGGCATCAAAGGTGGGTTTGACGATGTGAACACCACCGATGCCTCGTTTGCCTGGTTGCAAACCTGCCGCAATGACCTTGAACCGGCAGCGTGTCATCTGGAACCGGTCATTTCAGATGTGCTGCATGCTGTTGGTCAACTTGCCGGATGCCGGCTGTCGCGCATGAGCGGTTCCGGTGCCACCTGCTTTGGGCTGTTTGAAGATGCTGATGGTGCCGCTATGGCCGCTGCAGAACTCGCCCGGCAACACCCGAAATGGTGGGTTGCGGCAACTGCACTGGTTTAGAGCGAGATGAGGTTAGATTGGAACATTTGATGGCGGAAAATCGGTTCACTCGGCTAGGCGCGTTGCGCAGCGCGATGTGGTGCATCGGGCAAGCGGCGCAACGACGCCGATGGACCGATTTTCCCCACCCCGACAGGAACCATGATGTTGATAGCGTTGATGCATGGGCCGGGCGATTTTGCCCGCTGGCGTCGTTGGTTTGCGCTTGTGGTGAGCAACACCACCGCGCACAATCCGCCTAGCCAGCCGGCAAAATCGCCGCGGTCAAATGATCCAATCTAACCTCATCTCGCTCTAATGCGCCCTGGCGACGGAAAACCTGATTGCATCGACCAGGGCGGATTTGTAGTCGCTTTCCGGGAATATCTCCATCGCATCACGTGCAATGGCACCATAGTGGCGGGCGCGTTCGATGGTTGCCTCAAGCGCGTCATGTTGCACCATCAAGGCTATGGCCTTCTCCAGGTCGCCGTCGCGCTGGTCGCCTTCTTCCATCACGCGCTTCCAGAATTCACGCTGTTCGGTATCGCCCCGCCGGTATGACAACACCACCGGCAGGGTGATTTTGCCTTCGCGGAAATCATCGCCGATACTTTTGCCGAGTTGCGCCTGCTTGCCCGAATAATCCAGTGCATCATCAACAAGCTGGAACGCCACCCCAAGGTTGCGACCGTAGGATTCAAGCGCTTCACGCTCTGCATCATTGCGCCCGGCAATGATGGCGCCAACCTCGGCAGCTGCGGAAAACAACGCGGCGGTTTTCGCATTGATCACCTTCAGATAGGCATCTTCCGTCGTCGATGTATTGTGCGCCGCGGCCAGTTGCATCACTTCGCCTTCGGCAATGACGGCGGCTGCATCCGCCAGAACCTTGAGCGCAGCAAGCGAACCTGTTGTGACCATGATGCGGAATGCCTGGCCCAGCAAGTAGTCGCCCACCAGCACGCTTGCCTGGTTGCCCCAGATCAGCCGCGCGGTGCGCCGTCCGCGCCTGAGGTCGCTTTCATCAACAACGTCATCGTGCAGCAACGTGGCCGTGTGCATGAACTCAACAGCGGTGGCAAGATCAATGTGATGGTTTCCGTCATACCCGCACATGCGCGCCGCAGCGATCGTCAGCATCGGGCGCAGTCGTTTGCCACCGGAATCAATAAGGTGTTGGGCCAGCTCGGGTATCAACTCCACATGGGATTGCGCGTGCGACAGGATCTGTGCATTCACCTTCTCCATGTCATTTGCCACGAGGTCGAGCAAAGGAGCCAAGCTTGCATCCTTCGCTTCTGCTGCACTTAACGGAACCACCACGCCCACGGGATAAACTCCACCGCTGTCTCTATTGTTAATATGACAGAACATAAGCGGCGTTCCGGCTGCCAGCAAGAGCACTATGGCCGCATGTGACGCAGTGAGCTAGGCTCGCACACGCTAAGCTTTTGCGGTTCTGTGTGGGAAAAGGAAGCCGGGTGAAGTTGAATGAGTTCAAGCTTGGATTTTGTGTCTTTTTCCGGCGTTCTTCGCCTTGTTACAGTCAAAACATGCGCCCTTGGGATATATAGCGTTAATAAGTCCTGACTCTAGGGTCGCTGCAAGACCATTTTGTTAACTGGCGAAAGGTAATCTGGTCACCATGCGTGAATTACTGCGATCCAACGATGTCGTACTCGTTTCGTATGTCGTTGATCTGCTCGGCCAGGAGGGCCTGTCTGCGGAAGTGTTTGACGGTCATATGAGTATTCTGGAAGGATCCATTGGTGCGTTTCCGCGACGGGTAATGATCGATGCCGATGATGAGATGCGTGCACGCAGATTGTTGAATGAGGCAGGTTTGCGGGAACATCTGGCGGATGGTTGATAGTGTCCAGGCGAGCTCCGATTGAAATGGCGGGAGAGGTTGTGATGGAAGATGAGTTTCAAGGTGGTCCCACTGGTATTCAGGTGGCCAAGCCAGGCCTGTCGGACGATGCCTTTCTGGGCGGAAAACTGCAAATATTGCAACCTGAAAAAGGTTATCGTGCCGGCATAGACGCAGTACTGCTGGCCGCGTCCATACCTGCGTCTGACGGTGACACGCTGTTTGAGGCGGGCATTGGAACAGGTGTTGCGGCCGCTTGCCTGGCAACGCGCGTGCCAGGCACCATTATCACCGGTGTGGAAATTGCGGCCCGTTATGCGCTGATTGCGGAAGAAAACTTCAAACGCAACAAGTTGCATGAGCGCATCATGGTGCTGAAAGGTGATTTGTGCGATTCCATGCGCCACGATCAGGTGGACTGGCCGGCACCGAACAGTGTTTCGCATGCCTATGCAAACCCGCCGTTTTTCTTAGATTCCACAGTCCAGGCTCCCGCCGATGGTCTTCGCGCACAAGCTCATATGCTGAAGGCCGGTGAACTGGAAAACTGGGTCAAGGTCATGACCAATGCCGTCAAACCTAGGGGAACTGTTTCAATCATACATCCGGCGACTTCATTGCTCACTTTGCTGGCTGCCATGGAACCGAAACTGGGGGGATTGACTGTCCTGCCTCTGCGTGCACATCGCAAGGATCCCGCTTCGCGCATTATCGTGCGCGGCACAAAAGGCTCAAAAGCGCCATTGCAGTTGTTGCCCGGACTGGTGCTGCACGAAGCAGGATCCAGCACGTTTGTGGATGAGGTGGAGGCTGTGCTGCGGACAGGGGAAGCTCTTGAATTTGCGTGAATTTACGCCGCTCCCTTGAGGTTTTCGCGCCGGTGTACCATTTAGGGTCTGCTGGGGCAGCGGCAACTGGCCCATGCACGTCTCATTTATCGAAAAGGCAGCTCCCCAATGGTCTCGCGCACGTCAAACAAGAAGAAGAAAAAGAAGGCCGGATGGCTGACAAGGCTGTTGCGCGGCAAACGCAAGTTTGTCGCTCATGTCCGCCTGACAGGGGCTATCGGCATGTCCGGGCCCGTGAGCAAGTCTTTATCCATGGCCGGCGTTGAGGAAACACTGGAGCAGGCATTCGCCATTCCGGGACTGTCAGCCTTGGCCTTGTCGATCAACTCGCCAGGCGGTTCGCCCGTACAGTCGACACTGATCTTCAACCGTATCCGGCAACTCGCACAAAAGCACGAAGTCACGGTGTTGGTGTTTTGCGAAGACGTGGCGGCATCCGGCGGCTACCTGCTGGCCGTGGCAGGCGATGAAATATTTGCTGATCGCAGCTCCGTCGTGGGCTCAATCGGGGTCATATCGGCAGGTTTCGGTTTTACCGGCGCGATCAAGAAAATCGGCGTGGACCGCCGCGTGTACACGGCAGGGTCCAACAAATCCGTGCTCGATCCGTTCCTGCCTGAAAAGAAGGAAGATGTCGCCCATCTGAAATCCCTGCAGCTTGATGTGCACGAAGCGTTCAAGGACATCGTGCGTTCCCGCCGGCAGGCACAACTCAAGGGCAAGGAAGATGAACTGTTTTCCGGTTTGTTCTGGGCCGGAGACAAGGCCCTGGAGCGCGGCCTTGTGGATGGTCTCGGCACAATGCATGAAATCCTGCAGGACAAGTTTGGTGACGATGTCATCATCAAGACCATTGAGCCAAAAATCGGGTTTTCCTTGCGCAAGCTTTTGCTGCCGGGTGGCGGGTCGTCTGTCGACAGCGCGGCCAGGGCAGCCGGACAAGGAGTCGCGTCGAGCGCTCTTGCGCTTGCAGAAGAGCGCGCTTTGTGGTCTCGTTACGGATTATGAAAGCTGAAACGGGTAGGGGCCTGTTCGAAGGAATGAAGAACCGATGATCTACAAACTGTTGTTGGCCGGTGTTGGTGTTGCCATGTCATATACTGTGGCACGTGCGCTTTCGAACCTGCAGGCAAAATCTGCCGTTAAGGTAAAGACTAACGATCAGCACCGCGTCAGGACGGCCCGTTTGCGCCAGGATCCGAAAACCGGCGTGTACTACCCGGAAGACTGATCATTTCCGGTTCCGCCCCGAATGCAGGTATCATGCGGTTGGCCGCTTGACCGGGGTTGGTCAGCGCAATAGGTTCCGGCCAGCGATTCACTGCGTCTGGCGATCCAGAGGCCTTTCAAAGAATCTTTAAAAATGACTGCGCCCTCCGGCCTAAATCCGAAAAAATCCTTTCAGGATCTGATCCTCACGCTGCACAATTACTGGGCAGCCAGGGGATGTGTCATTCTGCAACCCTATGACATGGAAGTCGGCGCCGGCACTTTCCATCCCGCGACCACACTGCGCTCTGTCGGTCCGAACCCGTGGAAGGCTGCCTATGTGCAGCCGTCGCGGCGTCCCAAGGATGGCCGCTTTGGTGAAAACCCCAACCGGCTGCAACATTATTACCAGTATCAGGTGATCCTGAAACCATCGCCGCCGGATTTGCAGGAACTGTATCTGGGGTCGCTGTATGCCATCGGCATCGACCGTGACAACCACGACATTCGCTTCGTTGAAGATGACTGGGAGAGCCCGACCCTGGGTGCCTGGGGGCTTGGATGGGAAGTGTGGTGCGATGGCATGGAGGTTTCGCAGTTCACCTATTTCCAGCAGGTCGGCGGCATGGATTGCGATCCTGTTTCAGGTGAACTGACATATGGCCTTGAGCGCCTTGCCATGTATGTGCAGGGCGTCGACAATGTCTATGATCTTAATTTCAATGGCGGCGATGGTGACGACCGTGTCAGTTATGGTGATGTGTTCCTGCAGGCCGAACAGGAATACTCCCGGCACAATTTTGACCACGCCAACACCGAGACCCTGCTACAGCAGTTCCGGTTTGCCGAGGCTGAGTGCAAGGCGCTGCTGGCGGCCGGCGATAAGGGCAGCAAGCATCTCATGGCGCTGCCGGCCTATGACCAGTGCATCAAGGCATCGCATGTCTTCAATCTGCTCGATGCCCGCGGCGTTATTTCGGTGGCCGAGCGCCAGGCCTATATTCTGCGGGTCCGCGACCTGGCAAAGGGCTGCTGTGCGGCCTGGGCCAAGACCGCCGGCG
>JABDRA010000088.1 GCA_013041995.1 Anderseniella sp.
GGCTCGTAACTTCGAAGCAATCTGTGAAGCACTTGGCGACATATGCCAACTCTATACACCTGCCGAATGCAGAAACTTCTTCAAAGCAGCAGGATATGAGGCCGAATAAATGCAACGCGCTTTAGACACGAACAGTCTGTTCCAGCGCTGCCTTGGCCGCGTGTTTCCCGTCGTTGGTTTCAACGCATTAGGTTATGTCGAACTGGAGGTGGGTGAAGTGAATGGCCACCCACCCTACATGGACTCAAACTGGATTGAGCCAAAATGCCTGGTGGTCGTCGATTGAGACGACACCCGGTTCGGGGGCTTCCCTCACAGGTTTAACGCACCATGGCCATTCAGAAAATCAGCGCCGGTTGCCGCCAGGGCGACGGTTCTGATTCTGTCCCGGAGGGGGTGGGCTACCTGATTTGGTATCCTTGTGCCGGAAAGTAATGCGGCCCTTGTCGAGATCATAAGGGGTCATCTCGACGGTTACCCGGTCACCTGCAATGGTGCGAATCCTGAACTTCTTCATCTTGCCGGCCGTATAGGCAATGATCTCGTGATCATTTTCGAGTTTAACCCGAAAGCGCGAGTCTGGCAGGACCTCGGTAACGATACCTTCAAACTCGAGCACTTCTTCTTTCGACATAAAAACTTCTTCCCTCGCGGTGATTGATGGTCGATGCATACCCGTTTGCGCGCCAGCAATCAATCGCTCAAAAAACAAAAGCCGGACAAAGCCCGCATTTTTGCGCGCTTTTACCCGGCTGCAGCCGCAGCAGGCTGAGGTTTGCCTGCCACGACAAGAACCCGCGACCAAAACCAACCTCCAGGCATCAACGCAACTTGCCAGGTTCCCTTGAACCCGTATTGCCCTGAATGCCTATCGGTTTCAGCCTGAGGCCTGGCTAACCCATCTGGATTTCGGTTGCCTGCTGACCTCTGCCACGTGGATCGTCCTCCACGACGAAGCTGACCTTGTCGCCATCAGCAAGCCCTTCGAGGCCTGAACGCTGGATGGCGGTGATGTGAACAAACACATCCTTTGAACCATCTTCAGGCGCGATAAAACCGAACCCTTTCTGGGTGTTGAAGAACTTGACGGTGCCGCTGACACGCATGGGGATATTCCTTTCCCGCTATCAATCTGGAATGACCAGTCCGGCTCAAACTTCAGTGCCGGTCTCCGGGCGTACTCGGGAAAGCAGTCGTGCCTCAAATCCAGGATACCGCAATTCTAATCCGATCGTCGCTGGACACATCCATTCCATATTCGATGTGCCGGTAGCTGCGATCATAGGACAGAAACCGCCGCAGGGCAATTCAAACTGGAGCCAATAACTGCCGCAGTTCTGCCGTTTTTCAAAATTGTCCGCGTAAGCACTTTCGATATGTGTTCCAGGCTGCATCGGTCTTCAGCTTGAAGGCCTGTTGCTTGTACCAGTGGCACTTTGCATGAACGGTACTGCCTTTGGCAAAGGCTGCATCGCTGGTAATGGCTGACACGCCAAGCATGGATACAGCGTACATAAACACGGCCGCAAAAGTATAACTTGCAATCTTCATTGGTCTCTCCTTTGTTGACCATCTTCTTACGGAAATCAGCGCGCTGCTGATCCAAAGGTTACAAAAATTTATGCAAGCCGCGCAGAGACACCTCAACTCAAGCCGGGTCAAACATGTGTGTGGGAATGTGAGTGACACCAGCCGGCCTGTAAGCCGGGTTCTGTCCATGGCGCATGCTGCGCCACTGGATGACCATTCATCTGGGATGTACGTTACCGCACACCTCATGCGACCAACCCGGGCAGCGCTCCGGAAAACATGAACCGGCTCGCCGATGAAGGCGCGCCTGCTGCCCCTATTTGGTCTTGCTCCCGGTGGGGTTTGCCGTGCCGCTTCCGTTACCGGACGCGCGGTGCGCTCTTACCGCACCCTTTCACCCTTACCTTCGCCCGTTACCGGGCGTGAGGCGGTTTGCTTTCTGTGGCACTTTCCCTAGAGTCGCCTCCGCCGGACGTTATCCGGCACCGTGTCTCCGTGGAGCCCGGACTTTCCTCACAATGCCCCCGGTCCCAAAAGGACCAGTGTCATTGCGCGGTCATCCAGCCGACTGGTGTCATGACGATCATCTAGCACAGTTGTTGCGCACATGCACCGAGTTGTTGCGCACAATGCATCAGGGTGTTGCGCACAATGCACCAGAGCCTGCCCCTAGGCCGAGTGAGCCGCAAGTAAAGTATCAAGCGTTGCAATTGTCGAAACATCGGCTCGCCCGTCACACAGTTGCGGTCGAAAATGTAGCTGGAAGGCCCGCACCACAGTGGCTGTTGCAGCATCGTAATCACCGGTCACTTCAAGACCATATCCGTAAGCTGCAAGGTTTCGCTGTATCCCGGCAACCTCGGTGCCGGAAGCGCCTTCTTCCAGCACCGGTCCATCGGTAATTGCAGCAGGCGTCACCCACAATCCGACACCGCGCTCCGCCAGCCGGGCCCACGGGAACTTTTCTCCCGGATCAATCTTGCGCCCCGGTGCCACGTCCGAATGAGCCAGTACATGCCGGGGCTGAATGGCATGGCGGGCAACAATGTCGTTTGACAGGGCAATCACGGCCTCGATCTGGGCGTCCGGAAAGTCATGATAGTCGTCCCCATGGCCGGGATTGCAGATCTCGATGCCGACAGAGCGGGAATTGACATCGCCTGCCCCTTCCCAGGACGACTTGCCGGCATGCCAGGCGCGCTTGTCTTCGTCGACCATGTGCACGATGCCGCCGTCCTGGTGAACCAGGTAATGACACGACACCTCGCGCTCACCGCTTGTCAGTATCTCGATTGCAAACTCCGGTGTCGGCACGCCTGTGTAATGCATTAACAGAATGTCCGGCCCCGCCACGCTGACGCGATCGCTGAAATTGATTGCCGGGACAACCTCATGCGGCAGGCTGGTAACGCTCATATACCGCGCTCGCGTTCCACCTGCCCCCAGGCTTCGGTGATCCGGGCGAGCCTGGTCGTGGCGATTGCCACGGCCTCCTCAGGCATGCCGGCTGCAATATGCCGGTCGGGATGGTTTTCCTTCACTAACCTGCGGTAGTGCGCCTTGAGATCACCATCCCTTGCGTCGCAGTCAATGCCAAGAATGCTGTATGGATCACTTTCGGTGCCACGCAGATTGCGTGACCGGATGCACCCGAAACGCTCTTCCAGGCCGAATATCCGGGAGACCTCTTCCAGGAACGCCATCTCCTGTTCGCCGACCGCACCATCGGCGCGTGCGATGTGAAACAGCCCATCAACCAGGTCCTCCAGCACTTCCTTCTGATCCTTGAACAATCTGGCGATCTGGCGGGCATAACTGTCGAAGCCGGTCACTTCCTGCTTTGCAAGATTGAACACCCGCGCCACATTCCGGGTTTCTTCCGGGTGGATCACGAATATCTCGCGGAACGCCGAAATTTCTGCTTCGCTCACCAACCCGTCCGCCTTGGCCATCTTGGCGGACAGTGCGATGACACCAATGGTAAAGGCAACGGACTTTTGCGGATCGCGTTTTTCACGCGGTGCGCCGACAATGCGCGACAATGCCTCGCTGACACTGTCTCCCACCGCCTGAAGTATCTCAGTGATTGTCGTCCATATCGTCATTGCTTGTCAGACTACCCGATGACCATTAGCTTGCGCACCTGTTTCCCACATCAATTACAAAGATTTCATGTCGCACACCACCAAGGGCTATCTGCTGGCATTCGCCGGTGTCGTCATTTTTGGCCTGACACTGCCGTTTACCCGCATTGCCGTGGCTGAATTGCCACCGGTATTTGTCGGTCTGGGCCGGGCCATTGTCGCCGCTGTGATTGCAGGCATCATGCTGAGTGTGACGCGTTCTCCCAGCCCGGTCCGTCGCGACCTGTTGAAATTGCTGCTTGCCGGATTCGGTATCGTCATCGGCTTTCCGCTGTTTTCCGCCATTGCCATGCAAACTGCCCCGGCCAGTCATGGTGGCGTGGTGCTGGGCATTTTACCATTGGCGACAGCGGCTGCAGCGATTGCGTTCGCCGGTGAAAATCCATCGCGGAAATTCTGGGCCTGGGCCATTGCAGGCTCTGCTGCCGTGGTTGTGTTTGCCTTACTGAACGCGGGTGGTGGTGAGTTTTACGGCGCCGATTTGTGGTTGCTGGGCTCCATTATCGCAGCCGCTGTCGGCTACGCCATTTCAGGCGACCTGACCAGGCGGCTGGGCGGATGGCAGGTGATTTCCTGGTGCCTGCTGGTCATGGTTCCGATCATTATCCTGCCCGTGGCATTCACTTTGCCGGAAGTGAACTGGAATGCGTCAGCCTCCGCCTGGCTGGCATTTGCCTATGTAGCCGTCTTCTCGCAATTCCTGGGCTTCTTCTTCTGGAACAACGGCATGGCGCTTGCCGGTGTGGCCAGGGCCGGACAGGTTCAGTTGCTGCAGATATTCGTGACGCTGGCAGGATCCTGGGCCCTGCTCGGTGAAACCGTAACGGCCGTTACCTTTGGTTTTGCACTGATCGTAGCGTTCTGCGTATGGATGGGCCGCAAGGCGTGACTTGTGTGAGGTTTAGAAAACCCCCGCTTCAAGCCCTGCCGCCATGGCAAGGCCAAGCTCTTCGACTGCTTGAGTAAACCCGTCCTGCCACTCACCATGCAGGATCATCGGCTCCTGCACCAGCTTCCAGCGCAAACCGCCGGTAATGCTTTCAATGGCGCGGCGGGTGCCGGTTCCGTCCAGGCCTGCCCGGATGTAGACGCCGAGCGGCAGTCCCTGCTTTTCCTCGATCACCCCATAATAGGTGCGGTCAAAGAAGTCCTTCAGCGCGCCGGACATGTAGCCGAGGTTTTCCGTGGTGCCTAATATGATGCCGTCACAGGCCAGCACATCATCCGGGCCCGCCTCGAACGGTGTCTTCGACACTGTTTCTATACCTGACACATCCGGTGAGGTGGCTCCGCGCACCGCTGCGTCACGAAGCGCACACGTGTTGGGTGACGGCACATGTGCGACGATCAGAAGCCGCTTTGTCACGAGTGGCCCTGGACCGCACGTGGTGAATAGGGTGCTTCCAGCGACGCGATCTGTGCCTCGGTCAGCTTGATGTCTGCTGCCGCAACCGCATCGCTCAGGTGATGCGGTTTGGTGGCACCGATAATCGGCGATGTAATGCCCTTGGCCAGCACCCACGCAAGAGCGATTTGTGCCGGTTTCACGCCCAGTTTCGCCGCCAGTTTTTCAACCCGCGCCAGCACGGCATAGTCCTGCTTGCTGCCAAAAATGCCTTGAGCAATCTTGTCGGTCTGCCCGCGCGACGTAGCCCCTTTGCCATCCTTGGGCTGGTTACCGGCCAGGAAGCCGCGCGCCATGGGAGACCACGGCACCAGCGCTACACCTTCTGCCTCGCAGTACGGGATCATCTCGCGTTCTTCCTCGCGGTAGCACAGATTATAGAAATTCTGCATGACCGCGAACTGCGCCCAGCCATTGGCTCGCTGCATTTCGCGCAGCTTGGCAAACTGCCAGGTCCACATGCTGGAGGCACCGAGATAGGTTGCCTTGCCGGCCCGCACCACATCGTTCAGAGCTTCCGCCAGTTCCTCAAACCCGGTATCCGGGTCAAGCCGATGTATATACAAAAGGTCGACATAATCGGTTTTCAACCGCTTCAAGGATGCATCGATGCCTTCCAGAATGTGCTTGCGCGACAGCCCCTTGTCGTTCGGCCCATCGCCCATCGTCAGGCACACCTTGGTCGCAATCACCGCGTCTGACCGCTTCATGTTGGCGGCGACAAAATTGCCGAGAATCTCTTCGCTGGCACCGGTGGAATAGAAGTCTGCCGTGTCGAAGAAATTGATGCCGGCGTCCAGAGCACCTTTGAAGAAGGGTTGCGCTTCCGCCTCGCCCAGTACCCAGGGGTGGTGCGGCCAGCCCGGCGTGCCATAGCTCATCATGCCGAGGCAGAGCCGTGACACCTTAACGCCGGCTCCACCGAGTTTCACATAGTCCATGCAAAAAATCTCCTAATCAAAATCCCGGCGCTTCAATACTGCCAGTCGTGTTCGTTTTGAACCATACAGGATGAGTTTCAGGTGCGTCAGGTCAATTGCACGCACACGTTTCAAAAGTCCCAGCCATTCTCTCTCCCGCTTCATGGCAGGTCCACTGCATAATTTGCGCGTCGTGGCTATTCCGGCAACCTTCAGTTTCGTGCCGTTCTGCTGGTAGCTGGTGAAAAACCGGTTGCAGCCGGCATGTCCGGAGACCTTGCCGTGCGCCCCAAACTTCACAAATCGATCATCACCATCGCCGAGGCCCCATTCGGACCCGGCAAGCGAGCCCCCGCCAGCCTGGCCGGTGGAGGATGCAAAGATCAGCATGAATGCAAGAAAAACCAGAAAGCGCGGCTTTATCATCACAAAATTATGGGGGAACACCGCATCACGGTCAATCAACTGAGAAATCAAAAAAGCGATTCAGTTAAGGCCAATGGCCAAAACTAGAACCGCTTTCCAAACCGCAGGACGTACATCCGGTCTCTGCGTGTATGCTGAACAATATGGGGGCTAATTATGAAGAAACAATGAACAAGGCGAATTAAAGTGAACCAGCTCATGTATTTTCGTCGGGAAACTGCGAAAAAATTCTGCTTTTTCGGATCGACACTTGCTCCATCCACCTGGTCAAGCCAGCAAACTTCACCAGATGTGCACGCCCTTCCGGCGCCATAGAGACGTATACGAGCATCGGATACACATAGGCATCGGCAAGGCTGAACCGATCTCCCGCCATCCAGTTCTCTTCGGCGAGCCGCTGCAATTCGCCCAGAATGAGGTCGGCGCGCTCAAGGCCCGGCAGGGCTTCCTTGTTTTTCCACGGCACATACACGCCCCAGACCAGATGCCTATAGATTTCAGCCTCTGCCAGCCGCATGATCTGGTGTGCCCGGGCACGGGCCTTTAAAT
>JABDRA010000089.1 GCA_013041995.1 Anderseniella sp.
CTACGGGGCCGGCCCCATAGGTGCTTATTCACAGGCCCGCAATATGCCCGCCAACAGGGTGTCGGTCTTGCCTGACACCATATCTGACGAGACAGCGGCAGCCATGATGTTGAAGGGCATGACCGCGAGATATCTGCTGCGTGAGACCTATGAAGTCAAAGCGGGCGATACTATTCTTTGGCATGCAGTTGCCGGTGGTGTCGGCCTTATCGCGGTTCAGTGGGCCAAACACCTGGGCGCCCGTGTGATCGGCACAACGAGTTCGCCGGAAAAAGCGGCCCTGGCAAAGTCTTTCGGGTGTGACGAGGTTATCAACTACACGGAAGAAAATGTTGCGGAACGGGTACGGGACCTGACCGACGGCAAGGGGGTTCCGGTTGTCTATGACGGGGTTGGAAAAGCGACACTGGAAGCTTCTCTGGACAGTCTCAGCCCCAGGGGGCTGTTGGCGAGTTTCGGTTCGGCTTCTGGTCCGGTGAAGGATTTCGACACCGGCATTCTGGGGGCCAAAGGGTCTCTGTATCTCACCCGTCCCACCCTGATGACCTACGTAGCGGCTGATGAGGACCTTCAGGCCAATACCGCAGATCTGTTTGATGTGGTGGGTTCCGGCGCGGTCAAGATTGAAATCAACCAGACATATGAACTGGAAGATGCCGTCAGGGCGCATCAGGATCTTGAGGGGCGTCAAACCACAGGCTCTACGGTTTTAATGCCATAAAGTCATATCGCTCACGCCAGCAGCCTTCGGCTGCGCTCCGCTAGGGCGCACTTCGTGCGGCGGCCGGTCGGCCTTGCCTCTGCACCTTCGGTGCTTCGGAGGAGTTCATCTCAGTGGTTATTCAGGGTCGGAGAACGGGTTGTTTTATTTCGCTCACGCCAGCAGCCTTCGGCTGTGCTCCGCTAGGGTGCACTTCGTGCGGGCCCCGGTCGGCCTTGCCTCTGCACCTTCGGTGCTTCGGAGGAGTTCATCACAGTGGTTATGCAGGGGTCGGAGAACGGCCCGAACGAAGTGAGGAAAGCTGTTCGACCAACAACAATGCGCAGCCGCAGGCTGCTCGCGTGAGCGATATGAACGATCCGAGGATAAGCTGTTCGACCCGAATAAGGCCTACCACCTAGGTTGCCGGGCAGGCCTGTGACTGCCGGGACAATTGCTGCCAGTTGGTGGAGCACTTCGTGTTTGAGCACAGAAACTGTGCCAGCGCAGGCGTTGAAATTGCGTGCGCCAGGTTCAACGGGCGGCCATTGGCGTCTGACAAGGTGCTGACCAGCATGCCAGTCAATTGCCCCTTGTCGTCAAACAGAGGCCCGCCTGATTCGCCCTTCTTGGTGGCAAGGCGCAGTTCAATGGCATCCGGGTAGCCAAAGCCGCTGTACTTCACGGCACGGCCGAAACTCATTGAATTTACCGAGCCGATGCGAGCGGTATCATTGCGGGCATGCGGTTTGCCGAGCGAGAACACCGGTGCGCCGCGTTGCATGCAATGATTTGAAGACGGCGTCACCGCAGCCGCATTGAAACCGCGCAGTTTTATCAGGGCCATGTCATTTTCCGGCTTAACGGCAATCACCTTGCCGGCGTAGATACGTCCGTCGGATGCACGCGCATCGACCGAGTTTCCCCGTTTTACGGCCACATGTCCTGCCGTCATGATAATACCGTTTGATACGACAAAGCCGCTGCCGGATGTTAAGGCGTCCGGTGAGCCGGTAGCTTTCGAACCGGCGCGTTTTTGCTGTTCATGCACGACCAGTGTTACATAGCTGGGGCCGGTTTGAGCCTGCAATTGTTGAATGTGGCTGGAAATCACGCCGCCTGCCGGCTCTGCTGCTGCATCGACGTCAATAGTCCGGGGTTCAAGCAGCGCCTGATTTGTGTCGCCGCCCACACAACCTGCGAGCAGCAGCAAAAAAGCTAGTATGCAGTCTTGTTTCCGCACAAATGACCCCAATTGACAATCGAAAATTTCCGTACCTTATCCATACAGACTCAGTTCGGATCAGGCCAGTCAAATGTCTGCAACACCAAGGC
>JABDRA010000091.1 GCA_013041995.1 Anderseniella sp.
CCGGTAGCTGATTGTGATGTTGCGGTGCTCGAAAAGGTAACGGCGGCCGCATTTGGACAACGGCGTAAAATGCTGCGCTCCAGTCTGAAGACATTGACCAGTGATCCCGCAGCGCTCATCACGCAAGCCGGGCTTGAACCGACCATGCGCGCCGAAGAGGTCGATATTGCCGGGTTCTGCAGACTGGCGAAAGCCGCTTCCGACTGACGACTGGATCAGTATGCTTCACAGGTGTTTTCTGAGGCGTTTCACAAAAGTATCAAGACCAACACGGCGATGACGGCGCAAGCGCTCGGCATCAAGAATTACGCTGATGGACCGATCACACTGGTTCAGATCATCATTGATCAGGACGTAATCATATTCTGCCCAGTGGCTTATTTCATTGGAGGCTTCCGCCATGCGTTTTGCCACAACGGCTGCTGTGTCCTGTGCCCTGCGAACCAACCGTTCACGCAGTTCCTCCGCTGAAGGCGGCAGAATGAACACCCGCACGAGATCGTCGGTCATGCGGGCATGTATCTGCTGCGTGCCTTGCCAGTCGATGTCAAACAGCACGTCCTTGCCATCAGCCAGCCAATCGTGGACCGGTTTGATGGGCGTGCCGTAGCCATTGCCGAACACCTCGGCATATTCCAGCAACTCGTCATCCCTGACCATTTCGTCAAATTGCTCGCGTGAGATGAAATGATAGTCCTTGCCATCGGTTTCTCCCGGTCGCGGTTTGCGCGTTGTAACAGACACAGACATCACCATGTCCGGCTCGCGCGCCAGCAACTGCCTGGACAATGTGGTCTTGCCGGCGCCCGATGGTGACGACAGCACGAACAGCAGGCCACGCCGGGCGATGGCAGATGATGTGCCTGGATTATTCAATGTTTTGCACCTGTTCGCGAAGTTGATCGATCACGGTTTTCAGCTCAAGTCCGATATGGGTCAGTGACGTGTCGGTGGATTTTGAACACAAGGTATTGGCTTCGCGATTGAATTCCTGCGCCAGGAAATCGAACTTGCGGCCAACCGGTCCATCTGCAGCCAGCAGTTCCCGCCCTGCTGCGACATGGGCGACCAACCGATCCAGTTCTTCCTGGATATCGGCTTTTGCAGCTGCCAGCATGGCTTCCTGATGCAATCGTTCAGGCTCCAGTGACGACGCTGTTCCGATAATTCGTTCAACACTTGCAGCCAGCCGCACCTGGATTGCATCCGGTGTGCGAGACGGGTTGGCAATTGCCTGCGTCGTCAGATCTTCGATCCGGTCCAGTTGATCGGCAACAACCGCCGCCAGGCGTTCTCCCTCGGCCAGACGGTTCGCAGCAAGCGCCCTTACTGCCTGATCGGCAGCGTCGATGAGAGCCTTGTCGCGCGCGGCCAATGCGTCTTCGTCAGGCTCTTCGCCTGCGTACTCAATGACACCGCGCATTGCCAAAATGGCATCAGTCGACGCCGGGAGCCCGCCGTTTGCCTTTTCCACAGTCCGCACTGCGTCAATGGCTGCGGCCAGCGCGTCGGCGTTCACTCTGATGCTGGCGACGGCCTCATCCTTTTCAAGATGAAGAAACACCTGCACATTGCTTCGCTTCAAATGCTTGGCTGCACTGGTGCGAATGGCCTGTTCAACAGCCTCTGTGCCGGATGGAAGCCGCAAGCGGACATCAAGCGACTTGCCGTTGACCGATCGCATCTCCCAATGAAAGCTCCACGGGCCCGAACTTCCCTCGCCACGGCCAAAGCCGGTCATGCTGGAAATAGTCATGTCAATTCGCCCCTTGCCCTCGCACCCATCAAACGGTTGACGTCGGCCACCAAGAATCACTCCCCGGCAACACTTTATACCAACGGAGGTAATTATTGACCCATTTGATGGAGTCAAATCCGTTCACTCTGGCAGGCGCGGTGCGCAGCGCGATGCGGTGCATCGGGCAAGTGCCGCAACGCATCAGATGGACGGATTTGGCCCACCGAAGGCCGGTTTTTCGCGTCCGCCGGACGTCGTTATGCTCCACTTGTGGTCAGCCAGACCAAGGC
>JABDRA010000081.1 GCA_013041995.1 Anderseniella sp.
CTATGATGTTGTGCATCGCCCTGCCCGCCACGACGATCTCGCGCCCGTTGGCACGGGCTGCCTGGGCAATCGAGGTTATACGCCCGACGTGACTTGCAAATGTTGTAATCGCCACCCTGCCCTTGGCTTCGCCCATGATCTGCGCGAGGTTGTCGGAGATTTCAGTTTCCGACGGTGAGTGGCCTTCACGCAGTACATTTGTCGAATCGCACACAAGCACGTCAACGCCTTCGTCACCAATTTGCCTGAAGCGATCAATATCCATCAACGGAGGAATGGTCGGCGTGGGATCCAGCTTCCAGTCGCCGGAATGAACAATGGTGCCTGCGGCGGTTCGGATTGCCAGAGCCGCAGGTTCCGGAATTGAATGTGTAACAGACACATACTCAACCGAAAAACCGCCCACTTCGACCGTTCCGCCGACCGGCACGACGCGCAGGGGCACCTCACCCAGCAAACCGGCTTCGGCAAGCTTGCGCTTCACGAGTTCCGCCGCAAAAGGTGTGCAGTAAACCGGGCAACGCAGTCGAGGCCACAGCCACGCGATACCGCCAATATGATCTTCGTGACCGTGGGTCAGGAAAATGCCCAGCAGATTTTTGGCCTGGCTTTCAAGGTAACTGACGTCCGGCAGGATCACATCAATGCCGGGGTCCCTCTCGTCGCCGAACTTCACGCCGCAGTCGACCAGTATCCATTTACGCTTTGCAGCAGTGCCCAGCCCGTAGGCGTAGGCATTCATGCCGATTTCCCCCATGCCGCCCATAGGCAGCAGTACCAGTTCCGCCCCCGGTTTCTTGCGCCCCGTCATTACTTCCCCAGTCCACCTAATTCAGGAACAAAACATTCCCGCTCTTTATACCCCGGATACCACAACGCGGTTCACGACGTTACACGCTGCTCCAGCCATTCAACATCACCTGCATGATGGGTCCACTCAGTGCCATCGTCCAGTGTCAGCTTCAGTGCACCGTCCTCACTCAGTCCCTTGAACACGCCCTGCCTGCCACCTTCAACCGATATCCGGCCGCCACGACCCAACGCAACGCTCATCCAGTCAGCATGTATATCGGCAAGCCCTGCACCATCCGCCCATTGCCGCAAGCGTGCGTGCATAGCGCTGCGTAGATTTTCCAGCATCTGGCGCGGTTCAATCGTGATACCGCAAGCAGAAAGACTTGTTGCCGGCCAGCGTGTGTCCGACGGATGGTGAAGCAGATTAATGCCGCAGCCGACAATCACGACGCGAGATCCCGCCCTCTCCAGCGTCTCTATCAGCACGCCCGATACCTTCCTGCCGCCCACCAGAACATCGTTTGGCCACTTCAACTGTACCGGTGCAGTAATGCCGGTGACAATCACAGCGTCGCGAACCGCCAGGCCGGCCACAAGAGACAGGCTCGCGAGGCGCCGCGGCTCCACCTTAGACGGCCATGTAAGGCTGGCATACAAATTGCCTGGCTCTGAAACCCAGTGGCGGCCCAGCCTGCCCTTGCCGCGTGTCTGTTCGGCCGCGGCAATCCAAACCGGATTGCTGTCATTTAAGGACATCCGCGCCTGGGCTTCATCGTTGGTGGAGCCGACACTATCGTGCCAGATGACATCCGGCAGCACGACGGGTGATCCGTTCACAGGAACAGCGACGCCGCTGCGGCATTGGCCGCGATATTGAGTTGTTTGAGAACCAGCATCATGCCTATTGCCATAACACCGGCTGCAATGGCGATGACCCGTATTTCCATTGGCGCAACGTCGAATTCGTCCACAGGTTCATCAAAGTACATAATCTTGATGACCCGCAGATAGTAAAACGCAGACACAACTGATGCCAGAACACCAATAACCGCCAGAGTGTACATTTTCGCGTCTATGGCCGCCAGGAACACAAAATACTTGCCGAAGAATCCTGCCAGTGGCGGAATACCGGCAAGCGAGAACAATAACATCGCAAAGACGAACGCCATGACACTGTCATTGCGCGCCAGGCCTGAGAGGTCGGAAATTCTTTCAACCGCCGTCCCGCGCTGACGCATATAGATCACACAGGCGAACGCACCCAGGGTCATGATCATATAAATGGCCATGTAGATGACCACGCCGCGCACGCCCGCCTGCGTTCCCGCAGCGAGACCGACCAGCGCATAACCCATGTGGCCGATCGAGGAATAGGCCAGCAGCCGTTTGATATTGCTCTGACCGATGGCGGCAAACGCGCCGAGCACCATGGAGGCAATGGAGATGAACACGATGACCTGTTGCCACTGGGCGACCGCACCGCCAAATGCATCATGCATTACCCGCACAAACAGGGCCATTGCGGCTACTTTCGGTGCGGCTGCAAAAAACGCGGTAACCGGAGTTGGAGAGCCTTCGTAAACATCCGGCGTCCACATGTGGAACGGCACAGCGGATATCTTGAAAGCCAACCCTGAAATCAGGAATACCAGGCCGAACAAAAG
>JABDRA010000102.1 GCA_013041995.1 Anderseniella sp.
GTCCTAAAGTCAACTTATAATATTTATCGGCTTGGAACAACACAAGTGACTTGAAACCTTGTTGTTGCAGTTGTCCGAAAGCGACCGGGTTCACGGTTTAGCGGGTAACATATTCGCCTTCAATGTCCGCATCGATCAATTCCTGTGATCTGTCAGCCGGGTCTCCGTAACCGCCGCCACCGGGCAGTTTCAGCACCAGACGCCTGTCTTTGGGCACGTGCTGCCTGCCCTTGCCTGCAAGCCTGGTCCCATCGTCGAGCGCTACACTGCCGGCTGCGCCTGCCTCGCCGCCCTCCCGCCCGCGCGGGGCATGATCGATGCGGTCAAACATGGCATTGAAGAAAAACTCGTAACCTTCATTGGGTGCAATTTCGATCACCTGCCCCAACCCGCCACGATGCCTGCCCGCGCCGCCCGACCCCGATCGCAATTCCTTGCGCCACACGGTAATGGGGCCAACCTGCTCCGTTGCCTCGACAGACATGGTGCTCACACCCGACGGAAAAGCCGTTGCATTCAGGCCATCCAGTGTCGGCCTGCCACCGGTTCCACCGGAGTTGAACATCAAGACTTCCGAGCGCGGCAGGCCGGACATCGGATCAACCGGACGGGCAGCTATCTGGACATTCCACAGACTGCTTGACCCTTCTGCCGGCACCACCCCGCCCATGCATTTGTGCAATGCACCGAGCACAACATCCGGCAACATTTGCCCGGTGACATGGCGCACGGACACGGCTGACGGTCGTGGTGCATTCAATATACTGCCTACAGGAGCGACAATCCGGAAAGGCTCAAGCGAGCCTGCATTGTTCGGCACTTCCGGGGCAATGGCGCATTTCAGGCCATAACAGGCATAGGCGCGGGTATAGACCGCAGGCACATTGACACCGAATTTGCTGACGCCGGAGGTGCCCTCGAAGTCTGCAACAAGATCAGCTCCGCGGATCGTCAGCGCAACCTTCATAACCACCGGTGCATCATAACCGTCTGCTGTCATGTCATTGTGGTAGGTACCGTCCTTCAGGGCCGCAATCCTGGCATGGGTGGCATCACGGCTGGTATTCATGATGAAGTCCGACAGCTCTTCCAGGTCATCGAGCCGGAACTCATCCATCATGTCCTGCAGCCGGTTGTCACCAGCCTCATTGCAGGCCGCAAGCGAGTAGATATCACCCACAACCTGATCGGCCTCGCGCACATTGTTGCGCACGATCTTGATCAGCGGCTGGCTCACCTCGCCACGTTCGGCAAACTTCATGATCGGCAGCAGAATACCTTCCTCATAGACCTCATTGGCATCGGGCCCGAACCCGCGCCCGCCGACGTCGACCACATGCGCGGTAGAGGCAAAGAACCCGACCAGCACGCCGGCCCGGAAAGACGGCGTCACCACCGTGAAATCGTGCAGGTGGCCAGTTCCCTTCCACGGATCATTGGTGATGTACACATCACCTTCAAACATGTTCTGCAGCCCGATTTCTTCCATGAAATGGGAAACCGATTCCGCCATGGCATTGACATGGCCCGGCGTACCGGTCACCGCCTGTGCCATCATGCGCCCGCGTCTGTCGTACACCCCGGCAGACAGATCTCCGGCTTCGCGCACCGAGGTGGAAAACGCTGTCCGGATCAGCGTGGTGGCCTGTTCCTCGACAACCGCAATCAGCCGGTTCCACATGATCTGGTTGTCGACATTGCCCAAGGCGCTCATTGGCCTGTTTCCTTTTCCTGCCTGGCACTGAGCCACAGTGCCCCGTCAGCCTGCACAACTGCCGTGAACGAGCTGGTCACGATGGTGCAGGTCTCATCTTCCACGATAAGCGCGGGGCCATCGACGAAATCACCTGAAGTCAGGTCATCGCGCATCACCTCCGGTGCGTCGACAAACTGCCGCTCTTGCGCATCAAGGAAGCGCCGTGTTCGAGATGATGTGGCCTCGCGCTGGCGCGTTTGATCATCCAGTCGTGCGACATCCGGAAGAGGTGTTGTCACCACAACCGACCAGTTGGCAATCTCTGTGTCCAGATCATCAATTGTGCGCCCGAACAGGCCCCGGTAGACCTTTTCAAACTCGGATGTGAACAGCACAACATCATCTGCCACAAACTGCTGCGCCGGTATCGGAACAGGTATCTCCCAGCCCTGCCCGCGATACCGCATGAAGGCGACAATCCGGGTTTCGGTGCGTGCATCGCCGACGCCATGGCGCACAAACGCAGATGCCGTTGCCTGCATTTCCTTAAGCAGCTGATTGATACGGTCAGCATCAAAGCTGCTCAGCCGAAAGAATGCACCAAGGGTCTCATCATAGGAAAACGGCGCCCGCAGGAAACCGATGGCAGACCCGACGCCGGCACCCGGGGGAACGATGATGTTCTTGATTCCCAGTTTTTCAGCCTGGCGGCAGGCGTGAAGCGGCGCACCGCCGCCGAATGCGATCAGCGCAAACTGCGAGACATCCTTGCCGTTTTCAACCGCATGGACGCGCGCCGCATTGGCCATGTTTTCATCCACCATTTCCGTGGTGCCGAATGCCGCTGCCGCAACATCCATGCCCAAGGG
>JABDRA010000106.1 GCA_013041995.1 Anderseniella sp.
GGCAGGAACGCAGCGAATGTCCCAAAAACATGCGTCAGGCTCGCGAGAAAGCGACCGACGCTTGTCATCTTGAGATCGATGAAGCATGGCGGCCCGGTCTGGCCGGTCTGGCGGCCGGCGACTACCTGCATATTCTGTACTGGATGCATCAGGCCCGACGCGATATTGTCCTTCAGAAACCGCGGCATCGCGAAACGCCGGCAGGGGTTTTTTCGCTACGCTCTCCTGTGCGCCCCAACCCGGTCGCCATGGCGCTGGTCAAGGTCACCTCCATTGATCCAGCCGCCGGTATCATCGGCATCGATGCGACGGATGCACTGGATCGTACACCGTTGGTCGATATCAAGCCATATTTACCGTCCATTGATCACCCTTCCGGCGGCTGACACTTCTCCGGCGCATGGTTCACAGCCGGTTGTATGTCAGTGTGCTTTATGCAATAGCGATGCACGGCGGAGTGGTGGCGATGGCAGAGTTGGAAATTATCGGACCGGCACATGATGCAGGTGTACGCATCTGCAGGATGGCATGTATCGAAAAAGGCATTCTGTATCGCTTTCGGGAAATTGACTACGGTTCCCTGCAGGCACTGAAAGAGAACATGTTCGGCTCATTGCCGGCATTGCGGCACGGTAAGGTCCGGCTGTTCGAGATACGCGGCATCACTCATTATATTGATCATCGTTTCAATGGCCGTGCACTCGTGCCGGCCGATCCCATTCGATCAGCCGAAGTAGAACAGTGGATTGGTGTCATTCACTCGCGCCTGGGCAAATTGATGGGTGCGCAATCAGCCGCTGCAGCCGTACAGTGCAGCGATACACAGTCCTGCCTCAAGGTGTTGAATGAATGCATCGGCAGCCGGACCTGGCTGGTCGGGCGGGGATTTACCCTCGCCGACATGTGGCTGCTGCCGGCAGTACATAACTTCTGCATGCATACCGGCCACACCCACCTGCTGCGCGACCTGCCCGCCATTGGCATCTGGTATGACAAGCACAAGTCGCGAAAGTCCTGGCAATCACTGTGCGGCGGGGAAAGCCCTAATACCGAAGGAACTAACAATTGACCCTTTGGTGTAACTGGCAATGATTGAATTTGCGCTTGCCTGCTTCTTCCTCCTGATCACACCTGGACCGGGCGTCCTGAGTGTTGCCGGCGTTGGCTCCGGTTTCGGTTTCAAGGCCGGTTTTTCCTATTTGTGGGGGCTGTGTGCGGGCAATCTTGTTGTCGGCATGGCTGTTGCAACCGGTCTGGCGGCTGTGTTGTTTTCCATCCCCTATCTGCGGTTGATCCTGTTGTTTGCGTCAATCGCATATCTGACCTACCTGGCTGGAAAAATCGCCTTCTCCGGCAGCAGGGTCGCCCTGATCGCTCCGGAAAAAGCACCTGGGTTCTGGAATGGCTTTACGCTCCAGTTCATCAACCCTAAAGCCTATGCGGTCAACACAGCGCTTTTTACCGGCTTCGCCTTTCTTCCATCCAGCTACATTGTCGAAGTGGCCCTCAAAATCGGCGTGCTCAATGCGTTCTGGATACCAATTCACTTTTTGTGGCTCGGCATTGGTGTCTACCTGAAACGGCTCAACCTGCCGGACGCCATTCAGAGACTGATCAATATCACCATGGCGGTCACCATGCTGGCAGTGGTCGGGCTCGCCCTGTGGGCCGAGCACAGTTGACGGTTAACAGATCCTTGCCGCGATCATACAAATCTCGATTCCTGCGCTAAACGCCTGCCAAGATTTATCCGCTACGATCCAGCTCAATAGCTCAGATTTGAGTTCAAATGCGGACCTGGAGCGCCTGTGTTCACTCGAACACAATAGGGTGCTCCAATATTTTGGAACCCGGAGTCTGTCCTGATGAGGTGATTTCGCCTTGCCGGACATTGTTCCAGGTGTGGATATGACCTTGTCAGACAGGCGTGACAGCAAAAAGAAGCAAACGGACAGGCGGGCCGGTCGTTATCTTCATCTGCTTGTGCCGCTTGCCGTCGTCATGATGGCAGCTTTGCTGAACTGGATCGAAACCCGGCACATTGATCTGGCAGGTGCCGATCAACAGATTGAATTCACCCGTGCATCGCAACAACTTGTCAACACGATTTCAGCCATGCCGGGCTCGGACAGGAAAACAGAAAACGCCCGCCTCGGCCTGCTGAACACCATAGCCTTACGTCCTGAAGTCGAGTGTGCCGTGCTGTCAACGCCCCACGGTGAAACCCTTGTAGGCGGCAAGGCGAAAGCGACATGCGCCGAGTGGGAAGCCAAGGCAGAAACGGCTGTCGCGCAACACAACGGGTACACCCTGAAAGTTCACCACACCCGGACACTGCTCGAGCGCTCACATGAAATATTTCTGAGAGTGACCCTGGTCGCACTGTTGTGCGGATTATCGCTGGCCATAGTATTCAACGGCCTGTTCCACGATCTGTATACCAAGCGCGAGCTGCTTTCCACGTTCAAGGCGCAAAGACAAGCCCAACGCGCCCGTGCGGTTGCTGAAAAGGTAGCAATTGAAGCTGAAGCCCATAGCGATGCAAAGAGCAATTTCCTGGCGACAATGAGCCATGAAATTCGCACACCGCTCAACGGTATTGTCGGCATGGCAACCTTGTTGTCAGATAGTCTGAACGATGAAACCAAGCGCGGCTATGCCCAGATGATACGCACGTCCGGCCATGCATTGCTGGACATTCTCAACGATTCACTGGACCTGTCCAAGATTGACGCCGGCAAACTGACCATGCGGCCGGAAACCTGTGACCTGAAGCAATCGATCTCGGAAGCAATTGACCTGTTCAATATCAGGGCCCGTGAAAAAAGCATCGATCTAGTATGCGCTCTGGACGACAGCCTGCCTCAGTATGTGACAGTCGACCCGATGCGGTTGCGGCAATTGCTGACCAACCTCATCTCCAATACAATCAAGTTTACCGAGCATGGCGGCGTCGTGCTGAACGCAAGCGCCGTGCAGAGCACCACAGAACCTGGCCACATCCACATCCGTATCGAAATAACCGACACAGGCATTGGCATCGGCAAGGACGATATTGCTGAAATATTTGATCGATTTTCACAAGCTAGCCAGCCGTCGCACGTGCAGGTTCAGGGCACCGGCCTTGGTCTTGCCATCTGTCGCGAGATTGCCCAGCTCATGCAAGGCAGCATCGAGGTCACCAGCAAATTAGGCGAAGGCACGACATTCACCGTCGATCTGTGCTTGCCCGTTGCTAGCCAAACCCCGGTTGGCAAAACGCCGGCCAGCCGGCACACTGAACCGGCAGTGAAACGCAGCGCCGCCAACATCATGCTGGTCAACAACAATTCCAGCGTTGCCTACGAGATAAAGGCGCGGTTGGAACAACGCGGTTACAAGGTCGCTCACGTTGCCAACTACAGCCAGGCACTTAACGGCCTGCGCAAAGGTCACATTGGCCCGGTCATTGCCAACCTGGACCAGAACCAGGATGTACCGGTTGAGGTAAACAGATTCCTCACCGAAACCGGACAGCATAATGTGAAGACAATAGGCATTTCTGACCGTCCGGCCTCACTTGACCACACATTGACGAACCTGGTTGACGCTCTGGTGGTAACCCCGGGGCCCTGGGATGACCTGATGCGGGAAGTGGCCTTTGCCTGCATGGACATCGAAAACACTGTTTCTGACGCTGCCTAGGGTCAGGACCCATTAATCTTATGCAATTCTGTTTGAAAGAAAACATTCGAATGATGTTCTCTAATAGGTCAAGGTCTGACTGCTCTGTCCTGAGCGGAATTTG
>JABDRA010000108.1 GCA_013041995.1 Anderseniella sp.
ACCTTGGCGAGACGTCGTTTTGATGCCTCAATGACGACTGCAAACAGACACCTTGATCCTGTAATTCCTTAGCTCATGCGAGTGGGCGGATGTGCATGTTTCATGACCTGTGGGGCAACCACAGTTCGGGCATGAACATCTACAATGCAGGGATACCCCTTGAGTATCGGGGAGAAGGAGTTACAGGTGAAAAGTTTTTTGAAAACGGGCCTTTTGGCCACAAGTATAATCGCGCTGATGGCACCGGTTGCAATTGCAGCTGATATTGATGTGCCGCCTCAGCCGGCGCCTGCGCCTTATGTGCAGCCGGATGATAACTATGTATCAGGCTGGTATGTACGTGGTGATGCCGGATTTTCGTGGCTTGATGTTTCAGGCCTCGATGACGACGGTACTGCGATTGCCGGCGGTGGTGTCGGTTACCAGATCAACCAGTATTTCCGCACCGATTTGCGGGCCGATCATGCTTTTGAACAGGACGCAGGTCCGTTTGACGTGAACGCTACAACGATATTGTGGAACGCCTATGTCGATGTGCCGCTGTCAATGGGGTTCACACCTTATGTGGGTATTGGTGCCGGCTATGGCTTCGTTGATTATTCAGGTGCCGCCGCACCGTCTGATGATGAGGGTTTCGCCTGGACAGCCACCGGTGGTGTTGCATTCCAGATGACCCAGAACATCACTCTGGATGCGGGCTATAGCTATCGTGAGATCGATGTTGCCGGGCCCAACTATGCCGATCATTCCGTAACCGGCGGTATGCGCTGGAGTTTCTAGGTCAGCCAGGTTCAAGACGTTTGGGTACAATACCTGAACAGTATTCTGATTTCAGTATATCTGCCTGACAATTTCTAGGCGGCACAGCACCTTACGGCCTGCTCTTCTCCCGGAGCAGGCCGTTTGTTTTGGAGCAATAGCCAGTTCCTTTGCTAGAATATCCATCTGCATGGCTGCTGCGTCGAAATCGCACTTGATTGCAATCACGCCTTCCCGTATCCCAGTCCGTGGGACACCTCTCCCCAACGAGAGGCTTTTCATCTGGAAGGATGACCAGAAATGACGATTGCAAAACCGGCATCGCGGCCGGCAAACCCGCGTTTTTCGTCCGGCCCGTGTGCCAAGATACCCGGCTGGACAACCGATACCCTTAAATCTGCCTTTCTCGGACGCTCGCATCGCGCCAGCGATGGCAAGTTGCGTCTGAAACGTGCGATTGATCTGACCCGTGAGGTGTTGCAGGTGCCCGACGACTACCTGATCGGTATCGTGCCGGCGTCCGACACGGGCGCGGTTGAAATGGCCATGTGGAGCCTGCTGGGTCAACGCGGCGTGGACATGCTGGCCTGGGAAAGCTTTGGTGAGGGCTGGGTAACCGATGCGGTCAAGCAGTTGAACCTGAACGATGTGCGCCTGATCAAGGCAGGCTATGGCAAACTGCCGGATTTGTCTGGCGTTGATTTTGACCGTGATGTGGTTTTCACCTGGAACGGAACGACAAGCGGTGTGCGGGTGCCCGATGGTGACTTCATCCCGGCCGGCAGGGCAGGGCTGACCATATGTGACGCAACATCTGCGGCATTTGCCCAGCGGCTGGACTTTTCAAAACTCGATGTGGTGACCTATTCCTGGCAGAAGGTGCTCGGCGGTGAAGGCGGCCACGGTATGCTCATCCTGTCGCCACGCGCCGTTGAACGGCTGGAAAGCTACACGCCGCCATGGCCGCTACCAAAGATTTTCCGCCTGACCAAAGCCGGTAAGATCAATGCCGGTATCTTCAGGGGCGAAACCATCAATACGCCGTCCATGTTGTGTGTTGAAGATTACATCAAGGCACTGGAGTGGGCGCAGCAGGCAGGCGGTCTGGACGGTCTCATGGCACGTGCTGATGCCAATGCGGATGCTTTGAACGCGTGGGTCGATCGCACTGACTGGATTGATAATCTGGCTGCGGTGAGGGAAACCCGCTCGAACACATCTGTGTGTCTGAAACTGTCTGCGTCTGCGGTGTCCGGGCTGAGTGATGACGAGGCAACCGCCTTGCCAAAGAAAATCGTCAAGCTTCTGGAGGCTGAACAGGTTGCCTTCGATATCGGCGCCTATCGTGACGCGCCGGCGGGGCTTCGTGTGTGGTGTGGCGCAACTGTTGAAACGTCCGACGTGGAAGCGCTGACGTCCTGGCTCGACTGGGCCTATGCGCAGGCATCTTCGCCCCCGGCGGCCTGAACAAATTCGAACTTCATCCAAACAAACAAAAAATTCTCAAAACCGGAGCAAGCCTGATGGCACCTCGTGTACTCGTATCTGACAAACTCTCACCTGCCGCCATTGAAATCTTCAAGGCGCGTGGCATCGACGTGGACTTTGAACCTGATCTCGGCAAGGACAAGGATGCATTGCTGGCGCGCATTGGCGACTATGATGGTCTTGCCATCAGATCTGCCACCAAGGTCACCGCCAAGATCATAGACGCTGCAAGCAGTCTGAAAGTGATCGGCCGTGCCGGCATCGGGGTCGACAATGTCGAAATTCCAGCCGCCTCCGCCAGAGGCATTATCGTGATGAACACGCCGTTCGGCAACACGATCACCACGGCGGAACATGCCATTTCCATGATGCTGGCGCTGGCGCGCCAGATACCGGAAGCCAATGCATCGACCCAGGCCGGTAAATGGGAGAAGTCCCGTTTCATGGGTGTCGAACTGTTCAACAAGACACTCGGCCTGATCGGGTGCGGCAATATCGGATCCATTGTTGCCGACAGGGCATTGGGCCTGCGCATGCGGGTCATTGCATTTGACCCGTTCCTGTCTCAAGAGCGCGCAATCGAACTCGGCGTGGAAAAGGTCGAACTGGAAGAGTTGCTGAAACGTGCGGACTTCATTTCGCTGCATACGCCATTGACCGACAAGACCCGTAACATTCTGGATGCCAGGGCAATGACACAGATGAAGAAAGGGGTGCGCATCGTCAATTGCGCGCGCGGTGGCCTGGTATCGGAAGAAGCACTCAAGGCGGCACTCGATGCCGGGCATGTGGCAGGTGCCGCACTCGATGTTTTCGAGGTGGAGCCGGCCAAGGACAATCCGCTGTTTGGTCATCCGAACGTGGTCTGCACGCCTCACCTAGGTGCGGCAACCTCAGAAGCCCAGGAAAATGTAGCCTTGCAGGTCGCGGAGCAGATGTCTGACTATCTGTTGCAGGGTGCCGTTTCCAATGCGCTCAATATGCCCTCAATCTCGGCAGAAGAGGCACCGCGCCTGAAACCTTTCGTGACACTTGCTGAACAGCTTGGATCGTTCGCGGGGCAGGCGACGGAAAGTTCGATCAAGTCCGTCACGATTGAATATGCAGGCGATGTGGCCGAAATGAACATCAAGGCACTGACGTCCGCGTTGCTGGCGGGTTTGTTCCGCCCCATCCTCGGCGACGTCAACATGGTGTCGGCGCCGGTCATGGCCAGGGAGCGGTCGATCAAGGTGGACGAAGTGCGCCAAACCAAGCGTGGAGTTTATGAAAACTATATCCGCTTGACCGTCACAACCGCCCATCAGGAGCGCTCGGTTGCCGGTACGGTTTTCTCCGACGGCAAGCCGCGGATCATTCAGATCAAGGGCATCAACATGGAAGCCGAGCTCGGCAAACAGATGATCTATGTGACGAATGAAGACAAGCCCGGGTTTATTGGCGCGTTTGGGCGTCTGCTGGGTGATGCCGATGTCAATATTGCCACGTTCAACCTCGGCCGGGATGCAGCAGGCGGCAATGCCATTTGCCTGGCAGAAATAGATGGCCGCGTGACGCCTGACCTGCTCGCCCAGATCGAGGCACTGCCGCAGGTACAACAGGCCAAGTGCCTGACTTTCTGATGTCATTCAGTTGCGCTGACGGATTCAATATAGAGCAGCAGGTCTAAGGCCTGCTGTTCGGAAAACTCCCATTTGGGCATCGGATCATGACCCATTGGCAGGCCTTCCAGCAGTTGATCTGCGATCCCTTCCAGCGTCAGGTTCGGAACAAGTGTTGAGAACGGCGGTGATTTTTCCTCCGTGCCGGGTCCGGGACCTTCAATAGCATGACACCGAGTGCACAAAAGTTGCGCCAGTTCCTTGCCGCGCTGGATGGAGGCCGCCTCATCGTCTGCGCGCGCCGGAACCTGGCCGGCCGTCAGTGCCAGGATCAGCAAACCGGACAGGACAGGTATGAACTTGACAGGCAACAAGATGCAACTTTCCCAACGTAGTGCCGCGGTTTGGCCCGATCTAGAGCAACATGGGTTCAACTGAACCCATAAACCTGATCTAGTGTATCCTACTTCGAGCTGAGAGTGGCGACTTTGAGGGAAATCAAATCATGAAACTGCATTGCGCACTGCTGTCCGGTGTTTTGCTGTCTTTTTATCTGGCACCCGCCACAGCGGATGAAATACGAACCGAGCTTGATCTTGCGGAAGTGACCGTCAATCCTCGTGGCGCGCAATTGATGCGAACCGGCGAAGTTGAGTTGCCCGCCGGGGCACATGAAGTGGTACTCGATACCCTGCCGCAAGGGATTATGGCAGCATCGGTGCAGGTCGAGGGTGTCTCAGCCAGCGATGTGGAGATCGGCACGGTTGATGTGTCCAGCATCGCGCTTGATCCTGAGCAGGAAGCAACCGGCACACGCAAGTTGGTGCAGGATGAACTGGAAGCTCTGGCGCGGGACCGGGCAAGGCATGAACGTGTGCGTATCGATGCCCAGTTTCGCCGTGCGACGCTTGAACGGCTGACCGGCGGCTATGCAGCGATACCGTTTGCCGCTGGCGACAAGCCGGCAATGTCGCCGGAGCAGATTGGAAACCTGCTGCTGCTGACCAATCGTGAGCTGTCGGAAATCTCATCTGTCGTGCTGGAGGCAGACCAGGCGACTGTGCAGATCGGCAAGCGTGAAAAAGTTTTGCGGCGCCAGCTGCAGTTGCTGGCGAGTACGCCGAATTCGCGCACCAGGGTTGCTGTTCAGGTGAGTGCGGCAACGTCTGCTAAAATGACACTGTCGTTAAAGTACTCGGTTCCTGACGCAGGCTGGCGTCCGATATATGATGCCCGCCTGAAATTACCGGCTGATGGAAAACCGGCTGACCTGAAGCTGGTGCAGCGTGCCCTGGTTTTTCAGCGTTCGGGCGAAGCGTGGGAAGGTGTGGCCCTGAAGCTGTCCACAGCCACGGTTACCGGACGGACGGCATCTCCTGTCTTGCAGCCTGTCGCCATCGGACCACAACCGGTCATGTCGCGACGAGCCGTGCAGACGCAGGAAAGTTTTTCCGATGCTGCCGGATCACGGGAAATGCAGTCAAAGACGGCTGCCGGACTTGCTGCGCCGGCACCGGCACCAGTGCGGCAGCGGCAGGCCGAAATTACCAATGCAGGCTTTCATGCAGTGTATTCAATCGCCGGGCAGACCAGCGTGCCAAACAGCGGCGCACTGAAATCTGTGCGCATCGGTGCCAGAACGGTTGAACCGGCAATACGCGTTGATACCGCACCACATATCGATCCGGTCGGCTACCTGACGGGCGTTTTCAAGATTGCCGGTGAGACCCCATTGCTGGCCGGTGAGGTTTCCCTGTTTCGAGATGGCGTGTTTGCTGGCAGGTCCCGAATGCGCCAGATTGCGCCTGGTGAGGAAATGGAGCTTGGGTTTGGCCGTGACGATCTGGTTCGCGTCATTCGGCGTGAAGTTGAAAACACGGCAGGCTCCAGCGGGATCATTACCGAGCAAAGCACACTGAAGCGGCTGTATGTGACCAGTATTGAAAACCTTCATACGTTTCCTGTCGAGGTGCATGTAACAGACAGAATGCCGTATTCCACACATGAAGAAGTCGTGGTGGAAATGCTGCGTGAAACAACCGCGCCCAGCGTCACCGATCCTGACAACAAAAAGGGGATCGTGGTGTGGGATGTGCCGTTAAAACCTCAGGCCAAGACGGAAATCAGATTTGGCTACACCGTGGTGCATCCGTCCCAGATGAAGCTGGCTATACCGCGCTGAATTCTCAGACCCGGCCAGTTCTGCAGCAGGTTCTGGTTGCAAACTGTCCACAGGTGAAGCCGCTGCGGCACTGCGCAGCAGGCATTTTTCTTTCCTTTGGTATCAGTGGCAGTGTAAAGACTTGCAACGGCCCTGCTGCTCAAACGCGGTGAGGGCCGTTCGCTTTTTTTTGATGCAATGCGGGTGGGCCGGAACATGGCAAATGTAGTGGTGGTTGGGGCTCAGTGGGGCGACGAGGGCAAGGGCAAGCTGGTCGACTGGCTGTCCGAGCGCGCAGATGTGGTCGCGCGGTTTCAGGGTGGACACAATGCCGGTCACACACTGGTCATTGACGGTGTGACCTACAAACTGTCCTTGCTGCCGTCGGGCATTGTGCGCCCCGGCAAGCTGTCGATTATCGGCAACGGGGTGGTGATTGATCCGTGGGCCCTTGATGACGAGATAAACCGGCTTGTATCGCAGGGCGTGGATGTAACGCCGGACAATCTGCGGGTTGCTGAAAATGCGGTGCTCATTCTGCCGCTCCACCGTGAGCTGGACGGGATGCGCGAAGCCGCAGCCGGCGCCGGCAAGATCGGCACCACCGGTCGCGGTATCGGTCCGGCTTATGAGGACAAGACGGGACGGCGTGCCATTCGGGTGTATGACCTGAAAAACACGGCCACGCTGGAGGCCAAGATAGAGCGGCTGCTGGCACATCACAATGCCTTGCGGCGCGGACTGGGTGAAGCTGAGGTGGATGGGCGTGCACTTCGCGAAGAACTGCTGGCCATAGCCCCGCGTATTCTGCCTTTCATGGATACGACATGGAGCCTCCTTGACGATGCAAGGCGACAGCAAAAGCGCGTCCTTTTTGAAGGCGCGCAAGGTATCATGCTGGATATCGATCACGGCACTTATCCATTTGTGACCTCGTCGAACACAGTTGCGGCTCAGGCGGCAACCGGTTCGGGTGTTGGTCCCGATATGTTGAATTATGTGCTTGGCATCGCCAAAGCCTACACAACACGGGTTGGCTCGGGTCCGTTCCCGTCTGAGCTGTTTGATGATACCGGTGAGAAAATCGGAGAGCGTGGCCGTGAGTTCGGTACTGTGACAGGCCGCAAGCGGCGTTGTGGCTGGTTTGACGCGGTAATGGTGCGCCAGGCAATCAAGACGGCTGGTATCTCGGGTATTGCACTGACCAAGCTTGATGTTCTGGACGGTTTTGAGGAGATCAAGGTCTGTACCGGCTACAAACTTGACGGCGAGACCATCGAGCGGTTGCCGGCCGGTCAGGGCGCGCAATCGCGGGTGGAGCCGGTGTTTTCCAGTTTTGAGGGCTGGAGCGACACAACTGCCGGTGCGCGTTCATGGGCGGAACTGCCCGCCCAGGCAGTTAAATATGTCCGCCAGATCGAGGAGTTGATCGATTGTCCTATCGCGCTGCTGTCGACCAGTCCGGAGCGTGAAGACACCATCTTGATGCGCGACCCTTTCGAGGATCAGGTGAGATAGAAAGACGGGCCGTGTAGAGAGAGAGATGCGGTCAAATGATCCAATCTAACCGCATCTCGTTCTAACTCGAAGCCACCTCGGTGCTGTCGACGTCTGCCTGACCACCGGTCTGGCGGCGTATGTATTCGGCGAATTCGCTGATAACAACCGATGCCAGCGAGGTCTGCGGAATGGCCTTTCCGAACAGATACCCTTGCGAGTAATCGCACCCGAGATCTGCGACCCGGGTTGCGTGGGTCTCGGTCTCGATGCCTTCGGCAGTCACCTTCATGTCCAGCAGGCGTCCGACTTCGACAATTTTGGACAGCAGGGCATGGGCTTTCGGGTTGTGATCGGACGCGCGAATGAAGGCCTGGTCAACCTTCAGTTTGTCGAAATTGAAGCGCCACAGATAGTTGAGACTGGAATAACCGGTTCCGAAATCGTCCAGTGCAATCTTGATACCGAGTGCCTGCAACTCCGAGAGCTGTCTGAAT
Organism: Anderseniella sp.; assembly: GCA_013041995.1. GTDB lineage: Bacteria > Pseudomonadota > Alphaproteobacteria > Rhizobiales > Aestuariivirgaceae > Anderseniella. The sequence goes on from JABDRA010000108.1 coordinate 8,004, forward strand.
GCCGGATCCGTGTCTCCGATCATGATGCCCTCGGTCACTTCCAGCTCGATGCGAGCGGGATCAACGCGCGTGTCCTTGAGGATTTTCGCTACTTCTGACACGAGGTTTCCGGAATTAAACTGCTGCACGGACAGATTGACAGCCATGCCGATGTGCTTTGGCAGACCTGCGACTGTTCGGCAGGCTTCACGCAGGGTCCATAAACCGATTTCCTCAATGCGCCCGATGCGTTCTGCTACGGGTATGAAACTGTCGGGACCGATTTTTTCACCGTCGACAGTCGTCAGACGCAGCAGGGCTTCGAAGCTGCACAATTTACGGGTCGTGGCGTCTACTACCGGCTGGTAATGCAGTTCGAATTCATTGTTCTGACAAGCGTCTTCAACAAGTGTTGCGATGCGGTCAATTTCCCGGAATTCTGCGACAGTGTCACTGTCATATGCCACCAGTTGCTGGCCTCCATTGGTTTTTGCGGCACGTAGTGCAAGCTCGGCTTGACGATGCAGCTCATCGCTGCTGTGAAGTCCTGCTGTCGATGTTGCCGCACCAATGCTGGCGGACAGCCGAATGACTTTCTGACCGAAGTTGAAGGGTTGCAGGAATGCCTGTTGCAGCGTCTGGTGCATCCGCTTGCCGGTTCTCTCGTCGGCGATCACACCAAACGTATCACCATTGATATGTGCGCAAACAACGGTATTTCCGCAGGCAAGGCGCAGTCTTTCTGCAACCAGTCTCAGCAACACGTTGCCGACCGAGTTGCCTAATCGTTCATTGACGCGCGCAAAGCGGTCCAGGTTGAGCAGGTACAGATTGGTCGTGGTTTGTTGTGCCACCTCTTGTGAGTGAGCTGTGGCCAGCATCTCCAGAAAAGCAGGTTGGTTGGGCATGCCGGTCACGGAATCATTCTGCATCAAATGACTTGAATTGCGCAGCGCTTCCTTTTGCAACGTGACCTTGACCATCATGCTGACAGACAGCAGAAAACCTATCGCCAGTGAAAGTATCGCACCAATCTGGATGGCTCCAGCCATTAAAACTTCGTGGAAGCTGCTGGCATCCACGTCAGACACGATGGTACCGATTTTTTCACCACCAGTGGTAATCGGTAATGCGATCTGTGTACGGAATGCCGGTTTGGTTGCACCGGATGGTGATCCAGGTGCGTCTACCAGGACCCTCAAGTCGCCGGTCAGATCATAGATGCGGTATCCCATAACCGGGCCGACAGGCTGGATGTTGCCCAGATTGCGAATGGGTTGGGCATTGCCCCTTGGAGCCGCCAGTATTTTTGGAAGAAATGGGGTGTTGGTTACGATTTGCGTGGACCAGCCGTGGGCCAGATCGATTGCCTTGTCATGGGCCAGTCTGTTGATTTCTATTCGCGCGAAGTTGATCCCGACGATCAGCAACAGCGCACCGACGCAGAACAAAAACGCGTTTGTCAGAAAACGCGGTGTTTTCTGGGATTCCAAAACCTTAAGCAAAGTCCATACAGCTGGTGAACCAACCGCCCCGATTG
>JABDRA010000112.1 GCA_013041995.1 Anderseniella sp.
CCCTTGGCCCGCGCGGTACGCACATAATCCTCGCTCAGAACTTCCAGCATGGCAGACCTGGTCTGGCGCGCAACAACGGCCAGCGGAATGGTGCCCAGCACGATCGTCGGCAGGATGAGGTGCGACACGGCTGAGGAAAACGCGCCTTTTTGACCCGACAGCAGACTGTCGATCAGCATGAAACCGGTAACCGGCTTGAAGAAATGCAACAGCGATATGCGGCCCGACACCGGTGTCCAGCCAAGAGTTCCGGAAAACAGGATGATCAGCAGCAGTCCCCACCAGAAAATCGGCATGGAATAACCGACCAGCGCGGTTCCCATAATAGTCTGATCCGGCCATGATCCGCGCCGCGTGGCCGCGTAGATACCGGCGGGCACGCCGATAAAGACCGCAAATATGATGGCGCAGATCGACAGTTCCAGCGTGGCGGGAAACAGCGTGAAGAATTCATCCCACACCGGTTTCTTGGTCACCAGCGAATTGCCCAGATCGCCCTGCAGCGAAGAAAAAAAGTAATCGAAATACTGTTCGTAGATCGGCCGGTCGTAACCGAACTGCTTCATCAATGCGGCGTGGCGCTCCGGTGACACCCCGCGCTCACCCGCCATCAGTTCCACCGGGTCACCCGGCAGCACCCTGATAAACGCAAACGCGGCAATGGTTACCCCGATGAAGGTCGGGATAATCAGTCCGATGCGCCGGAGAAGAAATGCAAACATGAAAGCCCCACCTCCCGCCGTATCCTGCGAATTTCAGGGCACGGCGGGCACTATTGTTACAACAGGCGCAAGGCTATTCAGCCAGATCGACGCCGTCGAACCAGTGACCGCCCAGCGGGTCCATCACATAGCCCGACACCTTTTTCGACATCGGCATGAACACCACCGAATGGGCAATGGTTGCCCACGGTGCCTCACGCTTGAACACCACTTGTGCGTCTTCATAAAGCTTGGTGCGCTCAGCCTTGTCCGACACGGTCTTGGCTTTCTGGATCAGGTCTTCAAACTCCTTGTTGCACCATTGTGCACGGTTTGAGCCGCCGACGGCGTCACACCCAAGCAGCACGGCCAGGAAATTGTCGGGATCGCCATTGTCACCGGTCCAGCCTAAAAGCACGGCACCGTCGCGATCCTTTTCCTTCGAGAGCTTGAGATATTCACCCCATTCATAGGACACGATCTCGACACCGACGCCGATCTTGGAGAAGTCGGACTGGATCAATTCGGCCATGCGCCGGGCATTCGGGTTGTAGGGACGCTGCACCGGCATCGCCCAGATCTTCATCTTCAGGTCCTTGACACCGGCTGCTTCCAGCATCTTTTTGGCAGCTTCCGGATCGTAGCCGTCGTCCTCGACGGCATTGTTGTAGGACCACATGGTAGGCGGAAGCGGGTTCTTGGCTTCCTTGCCGGCGCCCTGGAACACTGCATCCAGAATGGACTGCTTGTTGATCGCCATGTTCAGCGCTTTGCGCACTTCCGGCTTGTCGAACGGAGCCACCAGCGCGTTGTAGGCGAGATAGCCGACATTGAGGCCTTCCTGTTCCATCACCTGCAGGTTCGTATCTGCCTTGAGATCGGCCAGGTCTGCAGGGTTTGGATAAGGTGCCACGTGGCACTCGCCGGCTTTCAGCTTCTGCTGGCGCACCGAGGCATCTGTGGTGATGGCAAACACCAGGTCATCGATCGGCTGCTTGCCGGCCCAATATCCTTCATGCGCCGCATAGCGGATGACCGCGTCCTTCTGATAGGCAACGAACTTGAACGGACCGGTGCCGACAGGCTGCTGGTTCAGCAGTTCCTTCTTGCCGTCAGCTTCCAGCTTGGCGGCGTATTCAGCCGACAGGATGGAGGCAAAATCCATCGCCAGATTGGCGATCATCGGTGCTTCAGGCCGGTTCAGCACGAACTTGACCGTGTTGTCGTCGACCTTTTCGACCGCCTTGAGCAGGTCAGGCATCGACATGCCGTCAAAATACTCCCAGGCGATACCGGCGGTGTACTGGTTCCAGGGATGATCCTTCTTCAACTGGCGTTCAAACGAGAACACGACATCATCAGCGTTGAAGTCCCGGCTGGGCGTGAAGAAATCAGTGGTCTGGAACTTGACGCCCTTGCGCAGCTTGAAGGTGTATTCCAGCCCGTCACTTGAAACTTCCCAGCTTTCAGCCAGGCCGGGTGTCACTTCCGACGTCCCGCGCTTGAACTCCACCAGCCGGTTATACAATGGCTTGGATGACGCATCGAAGGTTGTGCCTGCCGTGAACGGTGCCGGGTCAAACCCCTCCGGAGAGCCTTCGGAACAATAGACCAGTGTTTTTGATTGTGCTGCGCCTGAGGCCAGCATGGTGGCTCCCAGCAAGGTCGCCATAAGTAATTTCATTTTTGTCATTGTTGTCTTCTCCCTGTTTTACAGACTGACAAGTCATCCGGCTACGGCGGATACGGCATGAAAGCATCTTTCAGCATCCGTGCCTACAGTAGAAACCGGTGAATTACTTATTGTGAAGATTCCACCTCAACGTCGGCAATTCACCCGCAGCCCTGTGGGTTCGAATGTGCAAAATCACTGGTCTGATCCAACTCCATACCTGCATTGTGAATTCTTCTCATGCCGGTCTAGGATGAGGCCACCGCAGACTATTTGAATGAAGGTTCCGATGAGCCAGCCGATCCGTCCAAGTTCCCTGCCGAGCGGCCATCGCGGCGCGCTGACCGTTGACCCGATGACGTCGCCGACGCTGCCGTCGCGCTACTACACCGACGAAGACATTTACCGGGCCGAAATGCGTCAGATCCACCGCAGATCCTGGTGCTATGTCGGCCATGTCTGCGATGTTGCCCGGCCCGGCATGTACTTCACTGACACGGTGGGTGAGCAGCCGGTACTGGTGGTGCGCGGACACGATAATGAAATCCGTGCCTTCTACAATGTGTGTCAGCATCGTGGCCATGAGCTGCTGACTGGCGCGGGTCAGCTCAAAAGCAAGGGGTTGAGTTGCCCCTATCACGCCTGGCTTTATCGGCTCGACGGTACTCTCGCCGCTGCCCCGATGACCGAACTCGTGCCGGAATTTGACAAGTCGCAGTTCTCACTCGCCCCTATTCAGCTGGCAATCACCGCCGGACTGATTTTCATCAACCTTGACCCGCAGGCCCGGCCGTTCGAAGAGGAAATGAACGGCTTTGGTGCAAACATCGAGAAGTACCTGCCCGATGCCGCCCAATGGGTCGTCGCCGAGCGGCTCCATTATGACATCAATGCAAACTGGAAAGTGGTCTATGACAATTTTTCAGAGGCCTATCACATTCCGGTGGCCCATCCCAAACTGGCCCTGGTGCTGGAACAGGAGATGGTGGAGTTCCATGAAGAAAAGCGCTGGACCTTCAACCGCTTCAAAAGCAAGGAAGGGTTCGAGGGTCTCGAACTGGAGTATGGTTCTCCCTACTACGCCTGGCAGGCCTGGCCTCACCTGTGCATGTTGTCGCTGCCGGGTTCCGACAACCTGATCGTCTTGCGCATGGCACCCAACGGTGTTGGCGCCTGCGCCGAACGTGTCGATATCTATACACCTGCGGGCGAAGCAGAAAGCCATCCAAAGCTTCTCGCAGTGCGAGACCTGTTCATGCACATGTTCAACATCGAAGATATCGGGATTGTCGAAAGCGTCCAGCGAGGCCTGTCGTCAATGGGTTATGATCAGGGCAGGTATGTTTGTGACCCGGCGACATCCTGGTTCTCGGAAATACAGCTGCACTGGTTCCACATGCAGGTACTGGCCGCATTGGAAACAGATCCATAAAAAGTCCACTCGCCCGGCAGATATGATGCCTGATCAGGAGGATTGTCAGGTGTGACCGGACTTGACGACCACATCGCTAAAAAATGAAAGTGAGCGCGGGCAAACTGTTTCAGGATCAGGTTTCATGGCTGCGGTTGAAAAGAACTCTCCCCGCACCATTGCGACCCTGCTTGCCGGCGCAGGGTTACTG
>JABDRA010000114.1 GCA_013041995.1 Anderseniella sp.
TCGTTGCACCAGGCACTGCAGGAAGTAGCCACGGATGTCCGGGCCGGCAAAAACATTTCGCGATCGTGCACCGCTGCCAAGAAACGGCTGAAGAAAGCAGGTTTCAAAACTGACTATCTGGAGGTGCGTGTGGCAGAAACACTGGCTCCGGTGAAATCATCATCGGAAGAAGCGGAGTTGCGAATTCTGGCTGCATGCTGGCTGGGCAAGACCCGCTTGATAGACAATATCGCGGTCTAGAGCCCTTCACCCTTAAATAGAAACGTTTGATGGCACCAAATCAGTTCACTCGGCTAGGCGCAAAGTGAAGCGCGATGTGGTGCATCGGGCAAGCTTTGCAACGACGCCGATGGACTGATTTGGTCCACCGAAGGCCGGTTTTCTGCGCCCGCTGGACAGCGTTACGTCTCCCTTGTGGTCAACCAGACCACGGCGGGAGCCGTGCCTTGCCAGCAAAACCAGTCGAACGTTTCTATTTAAGGGTGAAGGGCTCTAAAGCGCTTACAGCAGGCCAAGTTCTGCCAGTTCATTGCGCATTTTTTCAGGCATGTCGTGCGCAACGGCTCCCTTGGGCAGATCTCTGGGCGCGTCTTCATCCGTCAGATAACGCCAGCCCTGAAACGGCCGGCGGGGCTGCGGCCGCACCGGCACCAGGTCATCATCGAAGATGAATTTGCAGCGCGAAATGCCCTCATCGTCCTGAAACTGTTCAATCTCGACGATGCGCTGACGCACCGCGATCATGCCCTTGATAACCCAGTAAAGCGAGCCACCGGCGACAATCTCATCAGCCCGCTTCGGCATCATTCGGGTAATGTGCCAGATTTTGCCGGCCGTGCGCATGCGCAGCGCCTGCCATTCGGCAAGCTCCGGGATGTCGTTCACACCGACACATAGTTTCAGAATATGCACAGCCATATGGCGTACTCTCCGCGTACATCTGGCAACAGGCAATGGGCAACCGTCAAGTGTGCACAGAATTCAACCAGCCCGTCCGGGTGGATGTCCACCGATCTGATCGCGCAAAACTGACGTTGCAGCCTGCCGGTTACTTTTTCTCATGAGGGATTATGGGCGCCTCGGCATCGCGCCACGCACCAAAACCACCGATCAGGTTGTAGACCGGTTTAAGGCCCATACGCTGGGCGATCTGGGTTGCAAGTGCTGAACGCAAGCCCCCTGCACACATGAATATGAAGGGGCGATCCTCAGTAAAAATTTCCTTGTGATAGGGACTGTCCGGCGCAATCCAGAACTCGACCATGCCGCGTGGTACATGCCTGCTGTCGGGCACCTTCCCGTCACGCCATAGTTCACGGACATCGCGGATGTCGATCAGCAAAGCATTATCGTTGTCAATCAACTGGCGTGCTGCGGCCACATCGACCTCTGCTATTTCGGCTTTGGCTTCCGCAAGCAGATCCTTGATGCCGGTCGTTATGTCCTGAGGCATGTCTGTGATTTCCGATGCTGGTGAGTTCGAAGGTGCGAGAATATTGCAGTAGTTTCATATCGATACGCGGAACGGGTCAAGGCTTGTTTCTGACTCTAGATCAGGATGACTTTTGGTTGAATCAACCAAAAGCCATAAACCTGATCGCTTTCATAGTGACAGAGCAACTTTATGTGTTCAGTTGAACCCATGTTGCTCTAGGTCACAACTGCAACGTTTCGTTAGCTAAAGCCCGATATCCTGCCGTACATCGGAATAATTCAGTTGTTCGGGATCGGCAGAACATGGGTGAAAGTCTCTTCGGAAAGTTGCGGGACGTGTTGTCACGTGAAAAAACATCTGACATAGACGGTCCGGTCTATGACACGAATTCTCCCGCCAATCTGGCGCGGATTGGTCTTGCCACGGGAAATCGACCGGCAACAGTGTTGCCCGGTCAAAATTCCACCGTACCGGGGTTGCCCGTTCCTGAAATACAACAAGTTCCGTCGTCACAGGCCATCGCTCCTGTCGGGATACAGTTCTTTGCCGAAGTTCCATCGCAGCAGTGCGCCAACGAAATCGTGTCGATATCTCAAATTGCGCAAAATTGCCTGTCAGCGGAAGCACAACCGACCGGAGACAACATCTGGACCGTGGCGGTTACTCTTTGCATGACACCGGTTCCACAGGAAATCCATGCCGTTGAGACGGTGTTTCAGACCTGGGCGCAGAAACTTGGCGGCGCATCAAAAGGCTGGGGTCTTAGCCAGAACCATGCCGTCTGAGGGCGGCCCTTAAGCCTTATCCCATTCTGGTCGAACGCCTTCCGGGTCCACAAGTCGCATGTTTCGCGCCTTCAAGGCGCTGATTTTGGCCATCTCGTCGTCGTTCAGGGAAACCTCCAGCGCCTTCAGGTTATCTGCGAGCCTTTCAGGCCGCGATGATCGCGGGATAGAGATGACATCACCATGGCCTGCAAGCCACGCCAGCGCGATCTGTGCCGGGCTGGCATCATGGCGCTGCGCAATGTCACGAATTACCGGTTCATCCGCCACCTTGTTGCGGGCTATCGGGCAATAGGCGGTTACGGCAAGCCCATGGCGCGCGCAGGCCGCACGAACCTTGTCCTGGTTGATCAGCGGATGATATTCAATCTGGTTACACACCAGAGGCTCTACTGAAAGACCAACGGCCTCTTCGACCTGCGCAACCGTAAAGTTGGAGATGCCGATGTGACGGGCAAGTCCTGCCTGTTTTGCCTTGTTGAGCGCTGCAACAGCCTCTGCCATGCTGACCGCGCCAGGTGGCCAATGCAGCAGCAACAGATCCAGCATACCGCAGTCCAGCAGCGCAAGGCGTTCGTCCACTGCGCGGGCGAAGTCATCGCTGGCATAGTTGTCCGGCCAGATTTTCGTGGTGACAAACAAA
>JABDRA010000115.1 GCA_013041995.1 Anderseniella sp.
GCCTTGGCAGGAGCGTATTGGCTGTTTTCCCATTTTGGCGTTTTCACACCACAGACTGAAGGGCTGACTGAAGCCATCCTTGTTTCTTTTGCAGCGGTTTATTTCATCCAGCGCCTGGCATCTGCACTGTTGTCGCCGGGCAACCCGGCCCGCCGCCTGATCCTGGTCTCGGACGGGGCGGCGCGCACGCTGTTCGTCCTGATCGTCAGTCTGGCAGTCATTCATGTCCTGGACTTTTTCATTGGCAGAATGAACGATATTTTCTCTTCGCCGTTGGCGTTGACGGTTTCCAAGAGCCTGATTTCTTCTCTCCTGATTTCAGCCGTGCTGGTGATGATTGCGCTGGTCAGACCGTTCAAGGACAAGATCAGCGGTCGCGCCTATGGCTGGCCGGTCTGGGTGCGCACTCCTATCTTGATAATGGCTATTTTCATCATTGCAGCAGCTTTGTTCGGCTACATAGGCCTTGCCCGGTTCGCAGCCGCGCAGATTGTCGTCACCGCAGCCATTTTGGCCACCATGTATATCGGGGTTCAATCAGGCCAGGTTCTGGCGGCTGAAGGTGCGTTCCCACAATCAGTTATCGGAAGTCGCATCAAGGAGAAGTTCTCCTTGAACGATACGACGCTGGATCAGCTTGGACTGCTGCTCAGCTTTATCATCTATGGTGCTGTTTTCGTTATTGGTTTGCCGTTACTGTTGTTGCAGTGGGGCTTCAATCAGCTCGATATTCAAACCTGGCTGTATCGCATTCTGACCGATATCCGAATTGGCAACATTTCAATTTCACTGCTTGGAATCCTGTTGGGCTTTGGTGTGTTCGTTGTCGGATTTCTGTTGACGCGCCGGGTTCAGCATTGGCTGGACGGCTCGGTCATGGCGCGCAGCCGTGTCGATATTGGTGTGCGCAACTCAATTCGCACTATTGTCGGCTATGTCGGTATTGCGCTGGCAGCCGTGATCGGCCTGTCAGCGGCAGGTTTTGACCTGTCCAGCCTGGCGCTGGTGGCAGGTGCTTTGTCGCTGGGCATTGGTTTTGGCCTGCAGAACGTTGTTTCCAACTTTGTTTCCGGCCTGATCCTTTTGGCCGAACGGCCGTTCAAGGTAGGAGACTGGATTGTTACCGGTAACACTGCAGGGTTTGTGAAGAAGGTTTCCGTGCGTGCCACCGAAATCGAGACGTTCCAGAACCAGACGGTGATCCTGCCCAATTCCGACCTTATCAATCAGCCTGTCGGTAACTGGACTCACCGCAACCATCGCGGGCGCATCGAAATACCGGTCGGTGTGGCGTACGGTACCAAACCACGCATGGTGCACGCCCTCCTGCTCGACATCGCCGCCAGCCATCCTCGAGTGTTGAAAACTCCGGCTCCGACTGTAGTATTCATGGGTTTCGGCGATAATTCGCTTGATTTTGAAGTGCGCGTGCACGTGCCGGAGGTTATCGACGGAATTGGCATCGCCACTGAATTGCGTTTCGAGATCGCGGAGGCATTTGAACGTGAGGGTATCGCCATTCCGTTCCCGCAGCGCGACGTCAATCTCAAATTGCAGGACATAGAGGCGTTGGCCGAAGCGATCGACAAGGTGAACCGAAACAAGAAGCGACCGTCCACGCAGGGAACCTGAACCCGTCCGTTCATTTGCCGTTCACATGGAATTTGCAATAAGAGATCGTGAAAGATACAGATCGTGGTGCCGGTTCCATTCCGAACAGACCACTAATCCGGGGATATATGCACATGTTTAAAGCCATACCACTTGCAGCATTTGCGCTGATTTTTGGGATCGGACTGGCGAACGCCGCAACCGTCACCAACAAGGACAGCGCAGCAATCATGATTGTTGTGACAGAAGGCGGTCAAAAAACTGAAGTCGGGATTGAATCCGGCCAGAGCGTCAATGTGTGTGCCGGCGGTTGCTTCGTCACGATGCCGAACGGTGACCGGGAAACCCTCTCCGGAGGCGAAACAGTTGAAATTACCGGTGGCAAAGCATCGATTAAATGAACCGGCGGCTCATTTGATCGGGCACTGGCATGCAGGTTGGTTCGATCCCTCCCGAACAAACCGCGAGTTGTAGCTTCTGCCTCAATCAAAAACCATACTGATCTAGAGCCTTATCCATGTAAATTGAAACGTTTGACCGGTTTTTTGCGTCTGCTGGCTAGCCACGGCTCCCGCCTTGGTCAGGTTGACCATAAGGGAGGCGTAACGCAGCTCAGTGGGCGCAGAAAACCGGCCTTTGGTGGACCAAATCAGTCCATCGGCGTCGTTGCAAAGCTTGCCCGATGCCCCACATCGCGCTGCGCTTTGCGCCTAGCCGAATGAACGGATTTGATTCCATCAAACGCTTCTATTTACATGGATAAGGCTCTAGTTCGGACTTGACGGTTGAGTTGGCTGGATCGACAGCAGACCGGAGTTCTGCGGTTTGATAATCGCGGCGTCGGGAATTTCAAGCGGGATGCTTTCTTCGATCAGGTCTTTCAGGCGCTGCTGTTCTATGGTGATGGCGCGGCTGCCGGCCCCTTCGCGGGCATTGACGCGTTCTTCTTCTTCGCGGGCGCGGCGGGCAGCAGCTTCTCTTGCCTCGAGAAGCTTGCGTTTGCGCTCTGCCTGCTCTTCACGATACTGTCGTTCTTCTTCGATCAGGCGCAGTTCTTCACGCTGTAGTTCCTCAAGCCGGTCCATGCCTTTCTGCAACAAGTTGACCACGACCCAGGATTTCAGGGCAGACGTGTCATAGGTGCGGTTGAGTGACAGCGGATGACCTGCAAGACGCATGGAGATGCCCGGTACCTCGTCATTGCTGCTTGCGTGCTTGAGTGAAACATCGGCGCGGACTTTCTGGCCGCTGAAGTCCGCAGACAGGCGCAGGGTGCCGCTGGAGGAGGCAGTGTTGATCGGAATGTTGCCGGTTCTCAGATTGCCATTCTGCAGGGACACTTCAACCGGCCTGGCGGTCACCACCGTATCGCCTTGCGACAGCGCTGAGTTGATGGCGTCGTCAATTGTGTTCACATTCTCGATTGCCGCAAGACGTCTCGTCACACCGGGCAGATTGAACCTGGGCAAAGTCAGCGATGTCGGAGACATGCGTCCGCTTCCGGTTAACTGGCTGACCAGACCGCCAGGCGAGCGTCCTTCGCCGGTGAACTCAAGCTGCAGGCCGATATCCCCGGCGACCGCACCCTGGCCGTCCACGGTTTGCAACAGGTCGGCCAGCGCAAGTGTTGCCTCAAGTTTCCCTGACAATTTGAGCAGGGGGCCGGCATTCTGTGTGGCCACAAACATTGAAAACCGGCGGTCAGGGCTGGCATCACCGGTGACGCTGAAATTTACCGTTTCCTGGCCCGTGCGCTTGATATCGGTCTGCGTGTTGCCCAGTGCAAGGCCCGGTATAACTTCAACCCGTTGCGCGGCAATGGTAAGGGACTGGTTGAGCCATCCCAGTCGGGTCGCATCAAAAGTGCTGGCTGCGCGAACCGGCCTGCCGTCGGCCGGCATCACCATGGCGGATGCGAGCCAGCCGAGATCCAGGGTTTGAACCGCCAATTCGCCGTCGATGAGCGGTGCCTTGATATTACCTGTCACGGTCGCCTTGCCGGCCATTGTGTTAAGCGGCATGGTTGCTGTCAGATTTGTCAGCTTGAGCATGCCCGGGGACATGACCGCGTCTGCGCTCGCGGCGAACTTGCGGTCTATCTCCACCGGCCATGCCGGGACGGCAAGGCCGACGGCTGATGCCAGCGGCGTGATGTCGGCGGCTGTCAGGTTGATGGCTCCGGCAGCGCTGATGTCACCTTCCGGGTTGAATGTGACACCACCTTCAAATCCCACATTGCTGGACAGCAGGGACAGCTTCGATGTGCCGGTGAGGGCGGAAGACGGCTTTCCGGCAAAGGCCATTTTCAATGTGGCGGGCTCGCCACCGCCGCTAAGTGGTTGAAGTCCGGCAAGCGCAAGCAATCCTTGGCTGGTGGTGCCGGTGGCAGAGCCGGTGATCTGCGCGTCGCCTTCGCGCCATTCTGCGAACTTGCCGTCAAAACCGCCTGTAAGTGCAATTTCAGCGCCGGCCGCCTTGCCGTTTGCCGCAATGGTGAACTTGTTGATGGTGCTGCCCGTGCTGACTTCACTCAGCACCTTGAGGTCAACAGGGCCAAGGCGGCTGGCCCACGGGGTGGATGCGAGATTTGCATCCATTACGCCGATCAGGCGCAGAAAGGGACGAGGGTCGGTTGCCTTGAAATCACCAGACACGGATCCGGTTATACCTTCCTCGGGAAAGTTCAGTACGCCGGCGATGTCCAGGCGGGCATCGCCGATACCGCCGATCTCGATAGTGCGAAGTTCCACGGCACCTTCGGACATGTCTACATCGATTGCGATGTCCTGCGCTTCAACACCGCGCAGCACCAGGCTGTCGGTCTGTACGGTTATGTGAGCATCGCCGAACGCCAGCGCATTTGCCGTCAGATCGGTGAGGCCGGCAACCGTTCCTTCTTCGATGGCGCTGGTTGAAAACCCGCGAGGGGCATAACGGTCCACATTGATAGTGTCTGCCAGCAGCCGAATACTCAAGGATGGATTGTCGCCCTGATAAAGACTGAATGAACCGGTGGCACTGGCATCATCCAGGCTGGCTTTCATGCCCGTCAGGCGAAGTGCGACAGGTGTCCATCCCACCAGGGTGCGCAGTTTGGCGCGGCCACGAGCGCCTGACCAGACCTGCTTTGTTGCCTTTGCCCTATTCGGCGCAGCCCAGATCACGAATTCGCGCAACGAACCTGACTGAACTTCAAGCTCACCGGCCAGTTGCGGCAGGCCGTCGCTATCGGCCGGCAGCACAACACCTGCAAAGCGTGCCCGGGTCTGCCCCGGCAAGCTGGCTGAGGCTTCTGTGATGCGCATGGCTCGTGGCGAGATGTCACCGCTGAAGCGTGCCTTTGAAAGTGTTTCACCTCCGGTGATCAAGCTGGTGATGCCGGCGTCAAACCGGACCTGCGTGTTTGAAGGCAGTGTCTGCAGCAGGTTTGACACAGCGTAGAGTTGCTCTCCACTTCCCAGTTCTGCGAATAAATTGCGCCCGACCAACTGGTCCAGATCGATTGACGCTGCTTCAAGCTTTGTTGTCACAATGAATTGCGAGCCGAGCTTTACCGACGCTTCTCCGGTCATCAGGTTGCGTCCGGTAACATCATTTGCCGGCACCACTTCGATATTGTCGAGTTTCACCATATCGAAATCCGCAGTGACATCGCCGGACAGGCGAACCTGCAGGTTGGCGTTCAAGGGATTTGCCTTGCCATTGGGCTGGCGGGCAGGCTGGACGGTAACCCGCCCGGTGACCTTGCCATCATCACGCAGTGTTTCACCGTCGAACGCCCACATGAAACCCGCATCGCCGCGAGGAGATATTGCCGCTGATACCTTGAGCGGTTTGCCTTCGCGGTACTTGCTGGTTGAAATCGTCAACGCCAGGGGTGACCCGGCCTGGGTTGCGGTTATATCTGCCCGCCATGGTCCATCAAGTGCAGGCGCCTTGAGCCGTCCCTCGACACCGGTCATTTCGGACAACCCGCCACGCCTGCCGTCGCCGAAAAATATCCGCCCGTCGACTATGTCGATACCTGCGACAGCAACCTGGTCAGCTCCGGGAAGGCCCACAATCGAATGGGTCGGGTTTAACTTCCAGCTGACGCCTCCAGCAGCCAGTCTCTCGAAAGAGGCAACAGGGCGAACCAGCGTCAGCTTGCGCAGCGATAACTGTCCCGACAGCAAGGGAGCTGCGGCGATTTCTGCATCCACTTTCTCGATCTGGACCAAGTCTGACAGCATTGAGCCAGGCGGGTTGGCAACCCGGACGTTGGCTGCAGTGAGGCGGGGCCAGGGAAACAGTCTGACGGTCATTGGCCCGTCAATAGTGACCTGCCGGCCGATCAGCAGGCTTGCCTGACGCTGGAAATCGGCCTTGTAGCTGTTCCAGTCGACCAGCAACGGACCAACACCAAGCGCGCCTGCCACGAGGATGATCAGGATGCCTAAAATCAGGAGCGGTGATCTTATGATGTTCACGGCTAGCTATGGGTCCACGGATAAAGAATCGTCAACAAATTTCAATAAAGTCACAGTCACTCATCACCAGATCGGTGTGGTTTTTGATTGAAGCAATCAAAAACCACAAAACCGATCGCATTCAAAGTACCAGAGCAACTTTATGGGTTCAATTGAACCCATGTTGCTCTAGGGCAATATTTTGCCCGGGTTCATGATATTCTTCGGATCAAGGGCGTGCTTGATAGAACGCATGACAGCAACACCTGAGCCGTGCTCAGCTTCCAGAAATTTACGCTTGCCCGAGCCGATGCCATG
>JABDRA010000120.1 GCA_013041995.1 Anderseniella sp.
GCCTTGGAGCCCTTCATTTGCTTTGCTGTACGAAACAGCTGCAACGTCCCCTGCTCGCGCCCATCGTACTCGATGCCGGTTTCGGCAATCAGATCAGGCATGACATCGCGCGAGTAGTTGGAAATCCTCACCATCCGGCCCTTGTTGGTTCGGTAGCTTTCCTCGTTGCAGTTCCGGATCATCTGCAAACCCCACATCCACATCGTCGGACTGATCAAAGGCCAGATGAAAAGCGGGCGGCGTTTCATAAACAGCCACTTCAGTGCCTTCATCGGCACACCCGGCGCGGCCCACGGCGAAGTCATGCCATAACTGAGTTCACCGGCATTCGCATAACTTGTTTCCAGCCCCGGCCCGAACTGCCGGTCCAGCACGACGACATCAGCCCCGCCCTTGGCGAGGTAATATGCGGTGGTGACACCTATCACCCCGGCACCCATGACAACGATTCTCATGATAGGCCGTTCTCCCCTGCTGATCCCGCAACCAGCGTGCGCCAGGCAGTGCGACACCGCAAGACCGCAACGAATATTCGAAGCCTACGCCTTCTCAATTACCCAGAATGCAACCGCCAATCCCTCCTGCGCCAGGTGCGCGGGCGGGCTGAGTTGTTCATGCTTGGTCACTTTGGCGCCTGCAGCTTTTGCCCACGATGTCATGTCATAGTGCGCGATGCCCAGGCGGCGGTGGGCAAATTGCTCGCGCAGAAACTCCAGGTCGTGCGAGGCAAAATCCGCCACCACCAGACGCCCGCCCGGTTTCAGCAGTCGCACTGCCTCAGCAATCGCCTTGGCAGGGTCTGCGAGAAAATGCAGCACCTGATGCAAGGTGACCAGGTCTGCAGATGCGTCCTGCAGTGTCAGCCCGGAAATATCACCCTGTCGGACCTGAACATGGTCCAGACCCGCCTGCCCTAGATTGGCCCGGGCGAAACTCAGCATTTCGCGGGACAAGTCGACGCCGACAGCCTCGTCTGCCAGCGGTGCAAACATCTCCAGCATGCGGCCGGTGCCGGTACCCAGGTCGACATACCTGTCAACATGAACGTCTCCGACCAGCTCGCGTATGGCCTCTTCGGTTTTCTCCTCGGCCACATGATATGCCCGGATTGCGGTCCAGTTCTCGGCATTCTCGGCAAAGTACGCCTGGGCGTCCGCCTGGCGCTGCGCCTTGACCTGGGCGATACGCTCCAGGTCTCGGGCAACCTGCGGATCATCATCAGCCATAAACCGGATCAGGGACCGGGCAAGTTCCGCATTGCCTGAACTCGTGCTGATGCGAAACAGCATCCAGGCCCCTTCCCGGTATCGCTGGATCAGTCCCGCCTCGACCATCAGTTTCAGATGGCGGCTGACCCGCGGTTGGCTTTGCCCCAAAATGGTGGTGAGTTCCGATACATTGAACTCGCCACGCGACAAGATAAACAGCAAACGCAGCCGGGTTTCCTCCCCCGCTGCACGCAATCCTGCCAGAAGTTCATCAATCATCGCCATTCAACCAGACAGCCCGTTTTGCCAATTCCCTCATATTCAAAAGCCTTAGCCTGCCTTGGCATCACCAGCAAGTCTGTCTCATCACTCGATAATCTTGACGTCTGCCGCGAAACCGCTTTAGTTGTGTTAACTAATTGATTTGCAGAACGGGCATGGGCCTCACGGCTCTGAGTCTCAAGTCATGGTAATAAAACTCAAAGGACACAATCCGCATGAACCGGCGCACGTTAACATTGGGCACGGCATTGGTAGCCTTCATGATGGCAACAACTTTGATTGCACCAACCGTCGCGGCTGATCAGGCGGCAATCAAGTTCACCAAAAAAGTGGCCAATGACCTGCTGGCAGCCAACCGGTCCGGCACCATCACAAGCTTCGCGCGCGTGTTGCGCCGTCATGCCGACATTCCGGGAATTTCGATTTATTCGCTTGGCAAGTATCAACGGTTTTTGCGCTCATCACAAAACAAGCGCTACTACAATGGCGTAACCGCTTTCATGGCACGTTATTTCGCCGATCAGACCCGTGAATACCGTGTAGCAAAAGCAGATGTGCTGGACGCAAAGAAGGCAAAAGGCTCCGATATCGCGGTGAACACCCTTGTGACCTTGCGGACCGGAAACAAATATACAGTGCAGTTCCTGCTGCGTCCGGCAGGCAAGTCTTTCAAGATCGCTGACGTGAAAGTGTCCGTACCGATCGTGGGATTTGTGTCACTGACCTATCAGCAACGCGGCATTTTCCAGAAATTCCTGGTGAAAAAGGGCGGCGATCAGCGTGCCGTCAATCAACTGGTTGAAACCCTCAATCGCTAGGGTCAGGACCTATTAATCTTATCCATTCTGCGGGAGGATATTTTGCTTCTGACAAGGCGAAAGGGCGCAGGAAACCGTCCGGTTTTCAAGACCTTTCAACGCGGTCAGGGGCAAAATAGACCCCGCCCATCGGGTTTGAAAGAAAACACCCGCCTGAAGTCGAAAAATGCTCGACAAGGCACAAAGCCTTGCCTTGCGCTTTTTCAACATCATTCGAATGTTTTCTTTCAAACAGAATTGCATAAGATTAATGAGTCCTGACCCTAGATTCCAGGTATCTTCAACAGTCTTCTACCTGGCAAATTTCGCCCGGGCCGCCTGAAAGTCCTCCGACATCCATGCCACCAGTTGCTGGTCCTTGTCATAAGCACTTGTGGCATAATCGAGCGCGTGCGCCGATGCATCAATCTGGCGTTTGATCATTCTGACAGCCAGCCCCGGGTAGCCGGCAATCCGATCAGCCATCTGTTTTGCAGCAGCAAGCGCTCCACCCGTCTCACACACCTCGTCAGCGAACCCAAGCCGCCTGGCTTCATCCGCCGTCCATTGTTCACCGGCCAGCAAGACCCGCCGCGTTGCCTGAACGCCGACAAGCGCGATCAGCCTCGGCACGGAATGCCACCCCATATTGTGCGCTACCTGGACTTCAGGAGCGCCAAACCGGGCACTTTGCGACGCGATGCGAAAATCACACATGGACGCGAGCGCCAGTCCACCGGCAAGGCACGGACCTTCAATGGCACATACAACCGGCACTTCAATGGCTGCCCATGCCCGCCCC
>JABDRA010000139.1 GCA_013041995.1 Anderseniella sp.
GGGTGCGCGACTTCAACGCCCTGCCGCGCTGGCATCCGCGCATTGCCGACAGCCAGATTGAAAACGGTGAGCCGTCCGACAAGGTCGAAGGTATCGTTGCGGCATCGGTCAAGCCGATGGAGAAAATCCAGGATATCCGCATCATGCAGCTTGATGGCATGGGGTCAGGTGGCAGTTCTGGAGGTGGTGACGGCGGCGGCAAGGGAACACCCACCGACGAGGTGATCAACTCAGCACTTCGCTACCGGGTACAGGCACCCATGGTCGACAGCCTGCTGTCGGATATCGGCATCGACGGATCCAACCTGTCGAAGCAAGGCGGTCTGATACGCGAAGCATCCGACATGCAGCGTATTGCCAAGGAGGCCAGGCGCGGTTCCGGTGACGGCAAGCCGGACGACAGCAGCTCGTCAGAAGGGTCCGGCAAGTCTGCCGGCGATGACGATACCAAGGCTAAGAAATAGGCGGCAACAGACATGGCACGAGTATATGTATCCAGCGTCATTGCCGCCCCTGCCGCCAAGGTCTGGGACCGGGTGCGCGACTTCAACGCCCTGCCGCGCTGGCATCCGCGCATTGCCGACAGCCAGATTGAAAACGGTGAGCCGTCCGACAAGGTCGGCTGCATCCGCAATTTCCGGCTGCAGAACGGTGACCAGATCCGCGAACAACTGTTGGCGCTGAGCGATTACGACACGTTTTGCACCTATTCCATTCTGGAAAGCCCGATGCCGATCGAGAACTACGTGGCGACCCTTAGGCTGACCCCGGTAAGCGATGGGGACCGCTGCTTCGTTGAATGGTCGGCGGAGTTTGATTGCTCTCCCGATGTGGAGGCGGACGTGTCCAACGGTATTGCAACCAACGTGTTTCAGGGCGGGTTCGATGCACTGAAGCGGCATTTCGGCGGGTAGGGTTTGATGGTCAAGGTCCTGAAGAGTACGATACTGAACGCACCGATCGACGCGGTGTGGGAGGTGTTGCGTGACTTCAATGGTCATGACCGCTGGCACCCGGCGGTGGCCGACAGCGAAATCGAACGCGGTCGCGCATCCGACATTGTCGGCTGCATCCGCAAGTTTCACCTGCAGGACGGGTCGCTGCTGCGCGAACAGCTGATGACCCTGTCGGACATCGATGCCGCCTACAGCTACTGCCTGCTCGATACACCGGTGCCGTTGTTCAACTATGTCAGCCATGTGCGGCTGTTTCCGGTGACCGACGGCGACCGCACGTTCTGGCAGTGGGAGGGCAATTTTTCGACGCCTGCAGGCGAGGAAACGCAACTGCAGAACATGGTCGGAACTGAAATTTACGAAGCAGGATTTGAGGCTATTCGAAGCCATATGGGCGTGGCTGCATAAAGACACGCCGGAAGGAACAAGATGAGTATCAGCGTCAAGACATTTGCCAGCTCTGCAGAAGCAGCGTCTGCCTTGTCCGGTGACCGGGCAGCCCGGTTCATGGGCGGCGGTACCTTGATCATGCGGGCGGTAAATGAGGGTGATCAGTCGTTCAACACGATAGTGCTGGCCAATGACCCTGCGCTCAAACAGGTACAGCCGCAGGGCGACCGGCTGATCATCGGTGCCGGTGTGACCATGGCCCAGATATTTGCCAGCCGTGACCTTGACTTCCTGCACCCGGTGGCGCGTGCGGTTGGCGGGCCCGCCATTCGCAACATGGCGACCATTGGCGGCAATCTGTTCGCTGAACACCCGTACGGTGACATGACAGCCGCGCTATTGGTGCTCGATTGCCAGGTGAACCTTGCAGGTGGGCAGAGTTCTGCACTGCCAGACTTCCTGCGCGACCGGGCCCGTGAGCCTCGTGCACTGGTGGCATCTGTCAGTATCGTCCGGCCGCAATCCGGCGTGTTCAAGTTCAGGAAGGCCAGCAGGGTGAAACCGAAAGGCGTATCGCTGATGACCGTTGCAGCCTGGGTGCCGCAATCAGGCGGCAGGGTATCAGGTGCGCGAATTGCCTACTCTTCCATGGGGCCGACGCCTATGCGGGTCCCTGCCGTTGAACAGGCACTGGAAGGTGCCTCACTGGATGAAACAGGAATCGCCAATGCGCTGGCGGCCGCGACCAACGGTATCGAACCGCCGACAGATGCGATTGCGTCTTCCTGGTATCGCCGGGAAGTCGCTCCCGTTCACCTCAAGCGCACATTGCTGGGAGGGTAACAACCAATGAGCAAGAAACCGGTACAATTCACCCTCAACGGCGACAGCAAGGCCGTGTTCGTGGAAGACGGCCAGAACCTGCTGGACGTTTTACGCCGCGGGATCGGCGATCTGTCGCCGAAATACGGCTGCGGGCAGGGCACCTGCGGTGCATGCACGGTGCTGATCGACGGCGAGCCGCATCTCAGTTGCCTGACACTGGCGGAAACAGTTGAAGGCCGGTCGCTGGGCAGCACCGGCGGTTTGGCGCAAGGTGCAGACCTGCACCCGCTGCAGGATGCCTTCATGCGCCACTTCGCGGCCCAGTGCGGGTTCTGCTCATCCGGCATGCTGATGGCTGCCAAGGCTTTGCTGGACCGCAACCCGAACCCGAGCCGTGACGACGTTGTTGAAGCGATCTCCGGCAATATATGCCGGTGCACCGGCTATGAACCCATTATCGAAGCCATTCTGGATGCCGCGCAAAGCGGTGCCGGACGGCGCAGCGCGTAAGGAAGCATAACACCCATGAGCGTGGAATTCCGCAAAGAGCTGTTCGCCAATGAACGCGATGACAATCTCAACGAGATCGGCAAGGGCACCCAGCGCCAGGATGCGCTGGGCCATGTGACCGGCCGGTCGCCGTATTTCGATGACCATCTGTTTGAAGGTCTGCTGCAGGTGCGCTGCGTGCGCAGTCCGCACCATCATGCCAGAATCAGATCCGTGGACTATTCACAGGCTGAAAACATGCCGGGGGTGGTGAGGATTATTCGACCGGAGGATGTGCCGAACAACTTCAATACCCTGTTGAGCCTGCTGAACTTCGGGCGTGATGACGAACCGCTGCTATCGTCGAAAAAGGTCAGTTACATCGGTGAACCGGTGCTGGCGATTGTTGCGGGATCAGACCGGCAGGCGCGTGATGCGGTCGCTGCCGTCAGGGTAGACTGGGAAGTGCTGCCGCATGTGCTGGACGTGGAAGAGGCGCTGAAGCCCGAAGCGCCGGTGGTGAACGAGGTCTATCCCAACAACACGTTCGACTATCACGACAAATATGATCACCAGAAGCTGCGCTATGGTGATGTGGAAACCGCTTTCGCCCAGGCTGACAAGATTGTCGAAGGGCGCTACCAGATGTCGCCCATTGAACAGGCGCCGGTTGAAACCAATGGGGCTATTGCAGCACCTGAAACCAATGACCGGTTTGTCTGTTACACCTCGACGCAAGCCCTGTTTTTCTCGCTGGGTACCGCTGCAAAACTGCTCAATGTCAACTCCAACCGCCTGCATTTCATCGGCGGCACGGTCGGTGGCGGGTTTGGCGGCAAGGTCGACAGCCTGGTTGAACCAATGGCCATCCTGGCCTGCATGCTGACCGGCAAGCCGTGCCGCTTTGTCTGGGACCGTCAGGAAGAAATGCAGGTTGGCGCGCCACGTGGTGGCGAGCGCTGGTACCTGAAGGACGGGGTGATGAATGACGGGCGCATCATCGCGTGCCAGTTCACCGGATACTTCGATTCAGGTGCCTACACGCGGCTGTCCAGCTACGCCATCATCAAGGGCACCGCGCATCTGCCCGGGCCGTATCATATTCCCAATGTGAAGTCGGACGTGTTCTGTGTGTTCACCAACCGGACACCGGCGACCGCCATGCGCGGCTTTGGTGTGACGGGTGTGGATTTTGCCATTGAAAGCCAGATGGACAAGATCGCCCACGAGGTCGGCATGAACCCGGTCGAATTCCGCATTCTGAATGCTTATCGCGATGGCGACATGAAAGCCCATCGCCGCGAAGCCAAGAATTGCGCGCTGATCGAATGTGCACAGGTGGCGGCGGAAAAGGCCAACTGGCCGATCCGGGATGAATTCAGGCAGGCATCGTCAATGGTCGGCGGTGGCGGGGAACGGGCCAGGATACCGCATACTGTGACCGATGAGGACGGCAAGATCGGTGATCGCCGGGCCGGACGCAGCGGTGGCGGTCAGACCCGAACCATTGCCCCGTCAACGCCGGCGCCGGCACCTGCTGCC
>JABDRA010000140.1 GCA_013041995.1 Anderseniella sp.
GTGTTGCGCAACAATTATCTGCAGACCTTATGCGTTTCGTTGATGGCGCGAACCTTGTCGCGAGACAGGGCCGGACTGTCGCGGTTGTTCAGGGAGCTTGAACATCGTGGTGGTCTGGATCGCGACATTGAGTTTCTGCCGTCCGGTGAAGAACTTGATGATCGCCTGAAGTCAGGCAGCCGTCTTGCCCGGCCTGAAATGGCGGTGCTGGTGTCGTATGCGAAAATTGTGGTGTTCAACGATCTGATGGCGCAGAAATTTGCAGCTGATCCGTATCTCGAAGTTGAGCTGATGCGGTATTTCCCCGCCCGGATGTCAAAAACCTACAAGGCTGAAATCACCAGCCACAGATTGCGGGCAGAGATTATCAGCACCTTGATCGCCAACAGTATTGTCAACCGGTGCGGTCCGTTATTCCTGTTTGATCTGGCCAATGACACCGGTATCAGGGCCGCGGATCTTGCCAGGTTCTATGTCCTGAGCCGTGACAGTTTCGGCTTTTTGGCGATGAACGAAGCGGTCGACAGGCTCGACAACCAGATCTCAAGTGACCAGCAGATGTCCCTGTATGCACGCCTGCAGGATGGGCTGATGGATGCAGTTGCGTGGTTTGCAGCCAATGAAAGCACCAGGCCGCAACTGTCGGACCTGGTGCCGATTTATACCGATGGGATCGCAACACTGACCGGGGCGCTGTCCGACGTCCTGCCGAAGGCCCAGAAAGCCCAACTGGCGAGTGATGTCGAAGAAATTTCAGCTCTTGGGCTGGATGCGAAAACCGCCTTGCAAATTGCCGGCCTGAGATACCTGGTGCGTGGACTGGATGTCGTGCAGATTGCGCGTCCGGCAAACCGGCCGGTCAAGGAAATCGCCAAGACCTACTTCGGCCTTAGTGGAACACTCGGCATCGATCATATCCTGACCAGCGCACAGAACCTGCCCAGCGAAAGCGACTATGACCGGCAGGCGATTGCCGGTATCCGGCAGACGGTACAGCGGTCTGTGCGCAGTATTGCCGCCGACGGTGTCAAGGCGACACTGTCACAGGCAAGGCAGGATCAGGTCGCGAATACCGGGGATGAACTTGTCAAGATCACCAGAGAGGCCGACTTCTCGCTGGCAAAGTTCGCGGTGATCGCCAGCCAGCTGGGCGTGCTGGCCAAAGCATAGTTTATTCTACGAGTACGGCAGTGCCGGCGGCGGTAACCATCAGCATGGAGCCGTTCTGACCAACGGTTTCATAGTCGATGTCAACGCCGATAACGGCATTTGCGCCCAGCGCGGATGCCTTGTCGGTCATTTCTGCTATGGCGGTTTCGCGGGCATCATTGAGAACCTTCTCGTAGGCGCCTGAGCGCCCGCCGACAATGTCGCGAATCGAGGCAAACATATCGCGGAACAGGTTTGCGCCCAGTATGGCTTCGCCGGCCACGAGACCCTTGTAGGCGGAAATCCGCCGACCTTCGATAGTGTTGGTTGTTGTGACAAGCATGTGATGCCTCCGATTTGTGTGGTTGTTGCTGTGATGGACCAGGCTCGCTGGCTTAGTGCCTGAAGTGTCGCATTCCGGTGAAGATCATTGCCAGTCCCTTTTCGTCAGCCGCGGCGATGACATCCTCATCGCGCATTGAACCTCCGGGCTGGATGATTGCCGTGGCACCTGCAGATGCGGCCTGCAACAGCCCGTCGGCAAACGGGAAGAATGCATCGGACGCGACCACGCTTCCCGTGGTCAGGGTTTCTGCAATACCGGCGGCGTCTGCAGCATCGCGTGCCTTGTGGGCGGCAACGCGGCTTGAGTCGATGCGTGACATCTGACCGGCGCCGACACCCACGGTAGCGCCGTGCTTTGCATAGATGATGGCGTTTGACTTGACGTGCTTGGCGACCCGGAAGGCAAACAGCATGTCGGCCATTTCCTCTACGCTCGGGTGGCGCTTTGTGACCACCTTCAGGTCATCGGCGTGGACCCGGCCATTGTCGCGCGATTGTGCAAGAAAGCCGCCGGCGACTGTCTTGTAGGCAATGCCGGGCTGATCAGGATCCGCCAGACCTCCAGTTATCAGCAGGCGCAGGTTTTTCTTTGCGGCGAATACGGCTTCTGCCGCCTTGCTCACGCCGGGTGCAATGATGACCTCAGTGAAAACGTCGCAAACCACTTCCGCAGTTGCCTCGTCGATCGGCCGGTTGAAGGCCACGATGCCGCCGAACGCGCTCACCGGATCGCAGCGCAACGCAAGCCGATATGCTTCCAGTGCGGTTTCAGCGGTTGCAACACCGCATGGATTGGCGTGCTTCACGATAACACACGCTGCGTAGTCGGCCGGGTCGAATTCACTGACGCATTCAAACGCCGCGTCGGTGTCGTTTATGTTGTTGTAGGATAACTCCTTGCCCTGCAACTGGCGCGCCGTAGCGACACCTTCACGGATCTCGCCGGTGCGGTAAAAGCCTGCCGACTGATGCGGGTTTTCACCATAGCGCAGGCTCTGTATCAGGGATCCGCCCAGCGACCGGCTGGTGCCGAGGCCTTCGCCTGCCTCGCCAAGCAGCCAGGTGCTGACAATTGAGTCATAAGCGGCGGTACGGGCAAATGCCTTGGCCGCGAGCCGGGTGCGTGTCTGCTGCAGGGTGGATCCTGCGTGCGCACGCATTTCCTCGATGATCGCGGCGTAATCAGACGGGTCGACAATCGTCGTGACGTCTTTGTGGTTCTTGGCTGCAGCCCTGGTCATTGCCGGGCCGCCAATATCTATGTTCTCGACCAGGTCTTCATAAGTGCCGCCGCCGGCCAGCGTCTGTTCAAACGGATACAGGTTCACCGCCAGCAGATCGATAGCGCCGATTTCATTTTCCTGCATCGCGGCCTGGTGATCGGGGTTCGACCGCACCGCCAGTAATCCGCCGTGAACTTTCGGGTGCAGGGTTTTTACCCGCCCGTCCATGATTTCCGGAAACCCGGTCCAGTTCGAAATGTCGGTGACTTCCAGTCCCGCATCGCGCAGCGCACGCGCCGTGCCGCCGGTTGAAATCAGATCAACACCAAGGTCTGCCAGATCAGTGGCAAACTCAACAAGTCCCGTTTTGTCGGAAACCGACAGCAGGGCGCGACGAATAGCGCTCATCGGTCAACTTCTCCATTGCCTGTTACAATTGGAGCCAAGCGTTAACACGAAGGCATCAGATGCTGAACAGGAGAAGCGTGAGTTATACCAAAGGAAATAATTAGTGACCCGTTTGATGGAGTCAAATCCATTAATTCTGGCAGGCGCGGTGCGCAGCGCGATGCAGGTAGCATCGGGCAAGCGCCGCAACGCACCAGATGGATGGGTTTGGCCCACCAAAGGCCGGCTTTTCGCGCCCGCCGGACGTCGTTATGCTCTACTTGTGGTCAGCCAGACCAAGGCGTGAAGCATGCCTAGCCAGCAAACGCGAAAACCCGGTCAAATGGGTCACTAATTACTTCCTTTGGTATTATACCAAATGAATTGGTTATCCCGCAGTCAATGGCAGCTCAGGTGCACATTGACCTTCTGGGGGACGCGGTTTTGCTGCGGTCTTTATCCGCTTGAACGCCCACAACACGCGATCAGGCCTGCCGGCCACACCGGAGATGACGATCTGCTGGGTGGGCCGGGCGGACTTGCTGTCCGGCAGATAGATGCTGGTCTCAAGCGACAGCCTGCCGCCACGCGCCGAGAAGCGCCAGCCGACCTTGTTGGGTAACAACAGCATGACGCAAGCCCCATCGCGGGACAGTGTTGCCTTGATCGACGGGTGCAGGTGAAAGCGGATGGCAAAGGCCGGGTCGAGAGGCACATCGGGAGCAGGAACCACAGGGACAAGGCGGTCCTCGCCACGCAGGTCTATGCCGTTTGTATCCAGAAACAGTTGCCTTTCATGCACCAGCCCGAAGGCTTTGGCATAGGCGGTGTGGCGGGCGGAAATGACGCTGCCATGTTCTTCGCTGCTCACTTCGGCGTCAGCATGCCCGTCGGTTATCAAAGCGGGTGTACCGAACAGCCGGCTGGTGAAGAAATTGTCGATGACGGTGCTGGTGTCCCGCTCCCCGAGCGTCATGGTCGAGTGAGCCGATGTGTGCCGTGATGCGGCCTGCCATTGTGCATCGGCACCCTGCCGGCTGCCGCAATTGACAACAATGCGATGCGGCCCGTCACACAGTTCGAATGCCAGGGGCGAGCAGGTTGCGTTCGGATTGCGCCCCGGCGCCGGCGGCATGCCGGTATCCATGATGATCGATGCCCTGCCATGGGCGATACGGCAATACCCGGTCAGCGGGGCGATGGTCAGCGGGCGCCCGTGGATCTGGTCTCTTTCCAGCACGGCCTTGATCCTGCCGGCGCCGGTTCTGGAAACGCCATTGAACACGGCAAGCCCGCCATCATTGTGCGACAGAAATCGCAGCATTGGCAGCATGCGCTCAAGTGCAGCGTTCACCGGTCCCGGTATTTCTATCAGGGCCTTGTTGAGTGTCTCGCGTAACGGAACCAGCAGGACCAGAAGATCGAGCAGGGTCTGGCCGTTGCGCGATACGTGACCGCCGTCCGCCAGAATCTGATGATCGAGTTCATGAGACAGCCGGCTCAGGGCGGTTTTCTGCAAGCTCTCCAGACCGGTAGTGCCGAAGGTTGCGTAGACCATGGCGATTGCGGACATCAGCCTGTTTGTGGGGCTGAAATGATTGACACCGCGCCGGGCCAGCAGGCGGCTCTGCCGGGTCAGGCTGTTCATGAACGATATTTCAAATCCACGACTTGCGCCCTGCAGCAGGAAAGGCGCGCACTGTATCCAGTTGATGAGGCGGGTTGCCAGGGTTTGAGGCCGGCGCGCACTTGCGTTCTTGTAGACTTTCAGCTCCAGCCATTCGGCAACGATGCCGCGGGCGAAAATCCGGTACAGCTGGGTGTTGCCGGCGTGCAGGTCATGCAGCCAGCCAAATTCGTTGAGTGCATTGTCGAATGCAGCAGGCCGCGCATCGGGCAATTCGAATATGGAGGTTCCCGCCAGCACGGCCCGGCACCCGGCAAGTTCGAATATGCCGCGATACAGGCCCGGCGCGCGCGATGCATCACCCTTGATGATGGCGGCAAGCGGCAGTCCAAGGCCGGTGCACCGTGACATGGTCAGGCTGGGGATTTGCGGGGATGTCGCACGCACAAGCCTGTTGATCAGCTGCTTGCTGCTCAGGCTGGCCAGGCCGGTCAGGACTGTCGATGCGGAATTCATGGGGCTCGAGCGCGTTTTCCGAAGTGTGCATGTTCCCGGCAGACTGCCTTAAGGGCAGTGTCATCCTGCTGGATCTCGGTGCACATTGAAGCGCAAAGTTCGTTAACGAATTGATAACAAGCTGTATCAGTTTGCCGTCTTAATGAGCCTGGACGCAAAAAAACCGTCCATACCGCTAACATCGCCGATCATGTTGTGGGGAAGTGTCCGCAGATCACCGGTCTTGCTTATGAGATCGGCAGGGATCTGTGCCTCGCCAGGCGCAACCGGATGTCGTTTGAAATCGCCGTGCTCGTTCAGGAACTGAGATATCTGCTTGGGGCCTTCATCTGCAAGCAACGAGCATACGGCGTAGACCAGGGTTCCGCCCGGGGCCAGCAATGTGGCTGCCTTGCGCAGCAGCTTGCGTTGCAGTGTGAGCAGCAGTTTTACGTCATCATTGCCCCTGACATAGGGCATATCGGGATGACGGCGTATGGTACCGGTGGCTGAACACGGTGCATCGAGCAGGATGACGTCAAACAGCTGGTCGGGTTCAAACTCCAGCGCATCTACGGCAACACAGTTGGCCTCAAGCTTTGTACGGGCAAGATTTTTGGTTACTTTTTCGAGGCGAAACGCGGATGTATCCAGCGCCGTGACAGTTGCGCCTGCTGCACTCAATTGCATCGTCTTGCCGCCCGGCGCACTGCACATGTCCAACGCGGTCTTGCCCTGCAATTCCTGAAACAGGAGGGCCGGCAGTGATGCGGCAACATCCTGTACCCACCAATCGCCATCCGCAAATCCCGGGAGGTCCGGAACGGCTGGATGAGGATTGCTCAGGCGCAGGCTGCCGGTGGGCAGCTTCACGCCCAAGGACTGCAGTTCCTTAGTCGGTGCGCCGGTCTTGATGGTCAGGTCGATGTCAGCCTTCAGCGCGTGTGCCTCGGCGATCTGCGCAGTTGTTTCAGGTCCGTAATCTGCCCGCAACCTGGTGTTGAGCCATTTCGGCAGGTTGGCATCGGTTGATGGCAGTGCGGCCATGATGGCGTCCCGGTCGCGGCTGATATTGCGCAGCACCGCGTTGATGAGACCTTTCAGCCGCTGGGCCTTTTCGTCTCTTGCAGCAAGCGCAACGCTTGTCGAGATCGCCGCGTGCGGTTCGGTTTCCATGAACAGCAACTG